>JAGWRY010000411.1 GCA_028869495.1 Elusimicrobiota bacterium
GGGGACGCGCGGGCGCGTGCGTTCCGACGAGTGAGCGCGTGACCGAGCGCGGGCGCGCGAACGCCGCGCTGGCCGCCGTCTGCGTCGCCTGGGGCACGACCTACCTCGCGATCAAGACCGGCGTGCGCGAGGTCCCGCCCGTCCTGTTCAACGGGTCGCGCTTCTTCGCCGCCGGCGTCCTGCTCACGATCTTCGTGCTGGCCGCCGGACGACGGCGCCCGCGCCCGGCCGAGCTGTGGCCTCTGGCCGTCGCGGCGGTGCTGATGATGGCGGTCGCCAACAGCGTGCTCTCCTGGGCCCTCCAGCGCGTGCCGTCGGGGGTCGCGTCGCTGCTGGTGGCTCTCGTGCCGCTATGGATGGTCGTCCTGGCGACGCTTTACGGCGAGCGCGTCTCTCCGCGCGGCTGGGCCGGGGTCGCCGTCGGGCTGGCGGGCCTGGTCGTCCTCCTCTGGCCGGAGCTGCGCGCGGCGCGCTCGCGGCCGGGCCTCCTCGCGGGAGCGCTGTCCTTGTGCGGCTCGACCGGGGTCTGGGCCTGGGCCTCGCTCTACGCGAAGCGCCACCCGGTCCGCGCCGACCATTTCGCGGCGCTGGCCTTCGAGAAGATCGTCGGCGGGGCCGCGGCGGTCGTCTTCGCGCTGGCCCTCGGCGAGCGCGCGCCCGCGCACCCGTCGCGCGCCGCCGCCGGCGCCTTCGTCTACCTGATCGTCGTCGGCTCGATGATCGGCTACTCGTGCTACCTGTACGCGCTGGCGCGCCTGCCGACCGAGCGCGTCGCGATGTACGCGTACGCGAACCCGGTCATCGCGGTCACCCTCGGCGCGCTGTTCGGCGGCGAGCGCCTCGGACCCCACGAACTGGCCGGCGCGGGCGTCGTGCTGACCGGCGTCTACCTGGCCAGCACCGGCGCGCGCGCGGCGCCCCGCGCGGAGGCCGAGCGCGGCGCCGTCGAGTCGGCGCTCTAGCCTACTTCGCCAGCCTTCGCCCGGCGAAGGTCAGCGTCTGCCCCGGCTCCATCACGAGCGGCGTCATCCCGCGCTTTTTGACCGCGGCGGCGAACGGGCGGACGTCCTGCGTCAGGATCGGGAAGGTGCCGTAGTGGTGCGGGATCACGTAGCGCGCGCGCACGGCCTCGGCGGCCAGGAGCGCCTGCGCGGGCTCCATCCCGAAGTGCCCGCCGGCGTTGATCAGCGCGACGTCCGGATGATACTCGGAGCGGATCAGACGCATGTCGCTGAAGTAGGCGCTGTCGCCCGTGTCGTAGATCGTCGGGCCGTCCTTGATCGCGATCACGAAGCCGACCGGGTCGCCTCCGTAGACGAACAGCGGCTGGTCCGGGCCCGCCTTCGGGTTCTCCAGCCCGCTCGAGTGGATCGCGGGGGTCATGCTGACGCGGACCTCGCCGCCGGCGATCTCGAGACTGCCGCCGGCGTTCATCAGCGTGTCCATGCCGGCCTGGTCCTTCGGATAGCCGAGGAGCTTGACCATGTTCAGGCCCAGCTCGTAGACGGCGACCAGGCGCGCGCCGGTCTTCTTGGCGAGCGCGACGGACTCGCCGACGTGGTCGGAGTGCCCGTGCGTCAGCAGGATGTAGTCGACCTTGCCGACGGCGGCGACCGGGTCGGCGCCGTCCTTCGCGAGGGGGTCCTTCGGGTTGCTCAGCCACGGGTCGAGCATCAGCACCGCGCCCTTCGGCGTGACGATCCGGAAGGCGGCGTGCCCGTACCAGGTCAGGCGCGTGCGGGCGGGCGCCTTCGCGGGCGCGGCGGCGGCGGGCAGGGCGGTCAGGGCGAGGGCGAGCAGGAGGCGGAAGGTCTTCATCGCGGGACGTTCTCCGTGCGGGGAATCGGCGGCGCGGCGATTATAGCATCCCGCCCGCGCGTCAAGGGCGATGGAGCCAGACCGCGAGCCCCATCGAGACGACGAACAGCGCGGCGAGGCCGGCCCCGGCGGCGAACGCGAGGCGGCGCCTGCGGCAGCGCGCGCAGCAGGGGCCGGAGAGCTCCTGGTGGACCCACTTGCCGGCGTGCGCGAAGGCGAAGAGCGCGGAGACGGCCGCGATCACCCAGCCCGGGATCCGGCGCGCCTCGCCCGGGGCGA
>JAGWRY010000412.1 GCA_028869495.1 Elusimicrobiota bacterium
AGACGCTCGGCCTGTCCGACGGGGACGTGGTCTCGGTCCGCGTCGGAAGACGCGGCGTCGAGCTGCCGGTCCTGGTCCAGCCCGGCCAGGCGGCCGGGGCCGTCTTCGCCGCGCTCGGCTACGGCCGGCAGGGCGACGTCGCCTCGGGCTGCGGCGCGAGCGCCTACCCGCTCGTCGCCGACGACGGTTCGTCGCCCTTCCTCCGGACGGGGGTCTCCGTCTCCGGAACCGGCGCCCGGCGCCCGCTGATCCGCTCCCAGCAAGAGTTCGGCCTGCACGACCGCGACATCGTCCGTCTCTGGACTCCCGACGAGTACGCGCGCCGCGCGAAGACGCCCGAGGACGCCGAGGCGCTGGCGACCCTCAACGACGAGCCGCGCTGGGGCGAGCACAAGTGGGGGATGGCGATCGACCTCTCCGCCTGCGTCGGCTGCGCCGGCTGCCAGGTCGCCTGCCAGTCCGAGAACAACGTCGCGGTGGTCGGCCCCGAGCAGGCCGCGCGCGGACGCAACATGCACTGGATCCGCAACGACGTCTACTACGTCGGATCCCCCGAGAATCCGCAGGTGGCCCACGAGGTCATGCTCTGCCAGCAGTGCGACGACGCGCCGTGCGAGCCCGTCTGCCCGGTCGCGGCCTCGGTGCACAGCGAGGACGGCCTCAACGAGCAGGTCTACAACCGCTGCGTCGG
Organism: Elusimicrobiota bacterium; assembly: GCA_028869495.1. Classification (GTDB taxonomy): domain Bacteria; phylum Elusimicrobiota; class Elusimicrobia; order UBA1565; family UBA9628; genus GWA2-66-18. The sequence continues at coordinate 692 of JAGWRY010000412.1, forward strand.
CGTCCGCTACTGCGAGGCCAACTGTCCGTACGGGGCGCGCCGCTTCAACTTCTTCGACTACACGAGCTCGATCCAGGATCCCGCCGAGCTCGCCTTCAACCCCGAGGTGAGCGTCCGGCCGCGCGGCGTCGCCGAGAAGTGCACGTTCTGCGTCCAGCGCATCCGCAACGGCGAGCAGATCGCCAAGGACGAGGGGCGTCCGCTGCGCGACGGCGACATCCGACCGGCCTGCGCCGCCGCCTGCCCCGCCGAGGCGATCGTCTTCGGCGACCTGAAGGATCCGGACAGCCGCGTCTCGCGGCTGGCCCGCAGCGACCGGGGCTACAAGGTCCTCCGGGAGCTCGGTACCCGCCCCGCGGTCACCTATCTGGCCGAGCTGAAGAACCCGGCCGAGGAGAAGACGAATTGAGCTCCCTGCCCGAGTCTCTGCGCGAAAAGCCGTTGGTCGAGGGGCGCGTCACCCTCGCGGACCTCGACGAGCATGTCCAGAGCCTGAGCGAGACGAAACCCCCGAGGTCCTGGTACGTCGCCGTCGCGATCACGAGCCTGGTCGCGCTGATCGGCCTCGCGTCCGTCGGCTACATGGTCTCGCACGGGATCGGCACGATGGGCAACAACGAGCCCGTCGTCTGGGGCTTCCCGATCGTCAACTTCGTCTTCTGGGTCGGGATCGGCCACGCCGGGACGCTGATTTCCGTGATCCTGCTGCTCTACCGCCAGCGCTGGCGCAACGCGATCAGCCGGACCGCGGAGGCCGTGACCGTCTTCGCGTTCATCTGCGCGATGATGTTCCCGGCCATCCACATCGGCCGCCCGTGGATGCCGCACTGGCTGCTCCCGTACCCGAACTCGCGCGGCATGTGGATCGACTTCCGCTCCCCGCTGATCTGGGACGTGTTCGCGGTCTTCACCTACTTCGGCGTGTCGATCCTCTTCTGGTACATGGGGCTGATCCCGGACCTGGCCTCCCTGCGCGGGCGCACGAAGAGCAAGGTCAAGCGCAAGGTGTTCGACCTGCTGAGCTGGGGCTGGGTCGGCGACGCCCGGCACTGGCTCCAGTACGAGAAGGCGTACCTGATCCTGGCCGGCCTGACGACGACGCTGGCCCTCAGCGTCCACAGCATCGTGTCGATGGACTTCGCGTCCTCGATCCTGCCCGGCTGGCACATGACGATCTTCCCGCCGTACTTCGTGGTCGGCGCGGCCTTCTCCGGCTTCGCCGGCGTCGTGATCGTCTTCGCGTTCGTGCGCACGACGCTGAAGCTGGAGGGCTACATCACCGAGCGGCACATGGATCTGCTCAACAAGATGGTCCTGTTCCTGTCCTGCGTGATGACGTACTCCTACATCATGGAGGGTTTCACGGCCTGGTACAGCTCGAACGGCTACGTCCGCTACATCTTCGCGAACTACGTCTTCGGCGACCAGTGGTGGGCGGGCTGCCTGACGATCTTCTGCAACTGCGTGCTGCCGCAGCTGCTCTGGTTCCCGAAGATGCGCCGCTCGGTGCCGGCGATGGTGACGGTCGCGGCCGGCGTGACGCTCGGGATGTGGTTCGAGAGGTACACGATCATCATCCTGTCCCTGCACCGCAGCTATCTCCCGGCGACGTGGGGGACCTACCTGCCGACGCCGGTCGACTTCATGATCCTGCTCGGGTCCGTCGGGATCTTCCTGACCCTGCTCCTGCTGTTCCTGAGGAAGATGCCGATCATCGCGGCCTGGGAAGTGAAGCCCGACATCGTCCACTACCAAGCGAAGGGCGCGGAGGTCGAGCATGCGTAAGCCCGCGTACGGCGTGCTGGCCCTCTTCCCGAGCGCCGACGCCCTGCTGAAGGCGATCCCGAAGGTGAAGGCGAAGGGCTACGCGAAGCTCGAAGCCTACACCCCGTACCCGGTGCACGGTCTCGACGCGGCGCTGGGCCTGCCGGAGTCCAAGCTCGGGATCCTGGTCTTCCTGATGGCCGCCTTCGGCGCGGTCGGCGTCTTCGCCTTCGAGTGGTGGGCCAACGCCGTCAACTACCCGCTGCTGACGGACGGCAAGAACGCCTTCAGCTGGCCGGCCTGGATCCCGCCCACGCTGGAGGGCTCGATCTTCCTCGGGACGTTCACGGCGGCGCTGGCGATGCTCTTCGTCTTCAACGAGCTGCCGTTCTTCGGCCACCCGCTCCTGAAGAGCCCGGCGATCGACGAGATCACGCGCGACCGCTTCGGCCTGCTGATCGTCCCGTCGGGCGCCTCGTTCGACGAGGCGGACGCCGCGGCGGCCCTGCGCGCGGCGGGCGGCGCCGCGGTCGAGACCCTGCCCGCCCCGAGCGACGAGAAGCCGGACGCCGCGTGGTGGACGCGGACCGCGCTGGCGATCGCGGCGGCGTGCGCCGTCGCGGGCGGCGCGACGGCCTTCGCGATCCGGGTCTTCCCGACGGTGAAGCCGATGGTCAACATGGAGGTCCAGCCGCGGCTCGACGCGCAGGAGCCGGACCCGTTCTTCGCGAACGGGCGAGGGATGCGCCTGCCGCCCGAAGGGACCGTTCCCCGAGGCGAGCTGCCGATCCTCGTCGCGAACCTCGACGCGGGGGGGCGGGTGCTGATCGATCCGCTCCCCGTCACCGCGCGCGTGCTCGAGCGCGGGCGGCGCCAGTTCGACCTGCACTGCGCGGTCTGCCACGACCGACTCGGGACGGGGCGCGCGCGCCTGAGCTCCGTTTACTCGGCCAAGCCCGCCGACCTGCAGTCCTCGACGATGCGCCGGATGGCGGACGGAGCGCTGTACTGGGTGATCTCGCGGGGCTACAACACGATGCCCGCCTATGCGGCGGACGTCTCGCCGGACGACCGCTGGGCGATCGTCCGCTACATCCGGGCGCTCCAGCGTTCGCAGGACGCCCCCGAGAGGGACTTGAAATGAGCGCGGCGACGACGAATCGGAGGGCGCGGGCCCTGTGGGCCGCGGCGGCGATCGGGGCGGTCGGCGTGGCGGCCACCTACGTGCTGGACGGGGCGCCGCGCTTCTGGGCCAACTGGCTGGTCTGGTTCGTCATCCTGGCCTGCGTCGCCCTCGGCACGCTCTTTCTCGTCGCCCTCCAGCACATCACGGGTTCGCTCTGGAGCGTGCCCCTGCGGCGCGTCCCGGAGCGGATCGCCGCGCTGACCCCGTGGCTCGTGCCGATAGCTGCGGTCGCGCTGTTCTCGTTGCCCGCCGTCTTCTCGTGGACCCAGCCCGGCGCCGACAAGATCACGCCGCTCGTGCTGAAGTCCGCCTGGCTCAACTACCCCTTCTTCATCCTGCGCCTGGCGGCGTGTCTGGCGATCTGGGTGCTGTCCTACCGCCTGCTGATCACGCGCTCCCTGCGCCAGGACGAGACGAAGGACCCGAAGGTCACGGTCTCGATCCGGCGCTTCGCGCCGGCCTTCATGATCCTGCTGGCCCTGACGATCACTGTCTTCGCCTTCGACTGGGTCTCCAGCCTCGAGGCGGCGTGGTACAGCGACATGTTCGGCGTCTACCTGTTCGCGGGGGCGGTGACGTCCGCGGTCGCGGCGACGACGCTCGGCGTCATCTACCTGCATCGGCGCGGGCGCCTGCCCGGGGTGACCGACGACCACCTGTACAACCTCGGGGGACTGATGTTCGGGTTCACGATCTTCTGGGGCTACATCGCGTTCTCGCAGTACCTGCTCCAGTGGTACGCGAACCTGCCGGAGGAGGTCTTCTGGTTCCAGCAGAGGACCTCGGGGAAGATGGAAGGCGTCTTCATCCTTCTGATGGCCGGGCACTTCTTCGTGCCGTTCCTGGGGCTGATGACGAGGAGCGACAAGAAGAACTGGCGGCGCCTGCGGGGGATCGCGATCTGGGTCCTGCTGATGGAGTTCGTCGACGTCTTCTGGCTGATCTCGCCGATCCAGGGGCGGGGGCTGCACCTGAGCTGGCCGGAGGCGGCGTTCGCGCTGTTCTTCCTGTCGGCGGGCCTGCTGGTGATCTTGCGCGCGATGAACAGGGGAGAGGACATGCCCGTCGGGGACCCCTTCCTTGCGGACGGGCTCAAATTCCATCTCCGATGAAGAACGACAGCGTGTCGCAGGACGCGAAGATCGTCACCGCGGCCGGGGGCGCCCTCGCGGCGGTCGTCCTGGCCGGCGTCGTCGGGGCGCTGTTCATGCGCGGACGCGGGGCCTACGGCCCGACCTACCGGGAGGCGACCGCGGACGCGCCCGCCGATCCCACCGTCTTCGAGAACGTGCGAGGGAAGATGGAGAGCTCGGGCGGCGCCGCCCAGTTGCTGTCCGTCACGCCCGAGACGCTGGCGCGCGGGAAGGCCCTGTTCGCCGACTCCTGCGCGGGCTGCCACGGCGAAGGCGGCCAGGCGAACACTCCTGTCGCGGCCGTCATGCACCCGGCCCCCCGGGACCTGACGAGCCCCCGGGGCTGGACGCGAGGCTATACGCTCGCCGCGATCTATCAGACGCTGAGCGAGGGCGTCTCCGGGACGGGCATGGCCTCCTTCGACACCCTGCCGCCCGCGGACCGCTTCGCGCTGGCCCACTACGTGCAGTCTCTCGGCCGGTTCGACCACAAGGACGACCTTGCCGCCGAGGCGAAGCTCCTCGACGCGAAGTACCATTTGGGCAAGATGGTCCGCGGACCCAACAAGGTCTCGGTTCCCGTCGTCATGGCGCACATGGCGGCCGAGTACGACGCGCCGGGCGCGATCGTCCTGCCTCCCGCCTCCGACGTCAGTCCCGGAGCGCGGCTGTGCCGCCGGCTGGTCGCGGACCCGGCCCGGGCCGCCGACGTCCTCGCGCAGGTCCCGGGCTGGCGCGAGAAGCTGGATGTCTTTGCCGAAACCGTGATGGCCGGCGCCCCGGGCAACGGCTTCGAACCGGCCGCGGCCGTGCTGACGCGGGCGCGGTGGCGAACCTTCCAGGCGGAACTCGCCGCTCGCACGCCCGTCCGCCGTTAGAGAAAAGCCCGCGCCGAGCGTCCGGCGGAATCACGCGCGGCGGGAGTCCGTCGCGGTGGCCCGAGGCGTCTCGTCCTCCGCGCTTTCCTTGAACCCCTTTTTGAACATGTTGACAGCGCGGCCGAGCTGGCGCGCGAACTCGGGAATCTTGCCGGGGCCGAAGAGCACCAGCGCGATGACGGCGATGATGATGATCTTGTCCGGTCCGAAGTCCATGCGAACCTCCCCGAGGGTTTTTTAATTATACCGCGAGGCGGCCTCTCCGGCGCATAATCCGCGCCGTGTTGTTGCGCGCAAGGATCGGGCGTGCTATGATTTGACTGACCAATCAGTCATTATGAACTCGGCCGACCCTCGCTGCCTCGTTCCGCTCCTTGCCGCCGGCCTCGCGCTCTCGGCGTTCGCGGCCCCGCCCGCCGCCGCGGCGGCGGTCTCCCCGGTCCCCGCCGTCTCGACGGTCCCGGCCGGCGTCCCGCTGACCCTGGACCAGGCCTACGCCGACGCGCTCGCGCGCAGCGAGGCGGTCGCCGAGAAGGGGGAGACCTACGCCCAGCTGATCGCGCAGATCGACGAGATGTGGTCGGCGGTCCAGCCGCGCCTGAGCGTCAACGCTTCGCACCAGTGGCAGGACACGCCCGGCGCCGGCGTCAGCTTCCCGCTGCCGGCCAACCAGCAGACGGTCGCGATCGCCGGCCACCAGCCGTTGTTCTCGGGCCTGCGCGAGTTCCTGGCCGTGCGCGAGACGCGCGCGCAGGGCCGCTCCGCGGAGCTGGCCTTCGAGCGCGCCAAGCAGCTCCTGTATCAGGACGTCGCCGCCGCCTACCTGAACCTCCTGCAGAGCCACCAGGACCTCGGCGTGCGCGAGGCCCAGCTGAAGCTCGACGCCGACCGCATCAAGGAGCTCGAGGGCTTCGAGCGCATCGGGCGCTCGCGCGTCAGCGAGGTCCTGGCCGCGCGCTCCCAGCGGGCCCAGGACGAGGCCGACCTCGAGACGGCGTGGGCCCAGGAGCGCGTCGACCAGGAGACGATGCGCTTCCTGACGGGCCGCGGCGACCGCTTCGAGCCGGCCGAGCTCCCGCTGCCGGCCGAGGCGGACGCGGCGTCCTACCTGGCCCGCGCGCGCTCGCGCCCGGACGTCGAGTCGGCGCGCGAGGACCTGAAGGCCTCCTCGCTCTTCGTCTCGATCCAGCGCCGGCAGTACTGGCCGACGATCTCGCTCGACGGCAACTACTACCTGCTGCGCCCCGACAACTACTACCGGCACGTGAACTGGGACGCGACGCTGACCGGCTCGATTCCTCTATACAGCGGCGGGCAGATCTCCGCGCAGGTGCGCGAGGCGAAGGCGCGCGAGCGCTACAACGAGCAGGCCTTGTCGCTGGCCGAGCGCCAGGCCGCGCTCGACGTGCGCACCGCGCACAGCGACCTGACGTCGGACCTGCGCATCGTGCGGGCGCTGATGGCGGCCAAGGACCTGGCCGAGGCCAACGCGAAGGCGCAGGACCACGACTACCGCTACGGGCTGGTGACGAACCTGGACGTCCTCAGCAGCCTGGCGACGGTCGAGTCGACGAGCCTGCGCCTCGACCAGGCGCGCGCGGCCGCGATCCTCGCGGGCATCCGCCTCGAGGTGGCCGCCGGCGGCCCGGAGAGCGCGCGATGAGAAGCCTGCCCGACCTTTCGATCCGCAACCCGGTCTTCGCGTGGATGCTGATGATCGGCCTGATGACCTTCGGCTGGATCGGCTTCCACCGGATGGGCGTCAGCCAGCTGCCCGACGTGGACTTCCCGGTCGTGACCGTCACGATCACCTGGGAGAACGCGTCGCCGGAGATCATGGAGACCGAGGTCGCCGACGTCGTCGAGGACTCGGTGATGAGCGTCGAGGGGATCAAGGACATCTCGTCGACGTCGCGTCTCGGCGAGACCGACATCACGATCGAGTTCGACCTGAGCCGCAGCATCGACGCGGCGGTCCAGGACGTCCAGGCCCACATCTCGCAGGCGCAGAAGAGCCTGCCCTCGGACATCGACCCGCCGATCATCCAGAAGGTGAACCCCGAGGACCAGCCGATCATGTGGCTGTCCCTGCGGGCCGCGCCCGGCTCGAAGACGACGCTGACCGACCTGTGCCGCTACGTCAGCGAGCACCTGAAGGACAAGCTCGCGATGACGCCGGGCGTCGGCGACATCCGCCTCGGCGGCTACGTCGACCCGAACCTGCGCGTCTGGCTCGACGCCGACAAGATGTCGAAGCGCGAGATCACGGTCGAGGACGTCCTGCAGGCGATCAACAGCCAGCACGCGGACGTCCCCGCCGGCTACTTGGACTCGGGCAACAAGGAGTACAACGTCCGGGTCTACGGCGAGGCCTACACTCCGCAGGACTTCGCGAACCTGCTGATCCCGACGCGCGTTCGCGGCGGGCAGATCTACCGCAAGATCCGCATCGGCGACGTCGGCACGGTCGAGGACGGCCTCGACGACGTCCGCCGAATCTCCCGCTTCCAGGGCGAGCGCGCGGTCGGCATGGGCATCGTCAAGCAGCGCGGCACGAACGCGGTCGCGGTCGCCGACGCGGTCGAGAAGAGGATCGCCGAACTGCGGCCGCAGCTGCCGAAGGGGATGGACCTGCAGGTCGTCTTCAACGCGACGAAGTTCATCAAGGACTCGGTCCATCAGCTCGAGAGCCAGCTGATCCGCTCGGTCGTGCTGACGTCGCTGGTCTGCCTGCTCTTCCTCGGCTCGTGGACGGCGACGCTGAACGTCCTGCTCGCGATCCCGACCGCGATCCTGGGGACCTTCATCGTCCTCTACTTCTGCGGCTTCACGATCAACAGCTTCACGATGCTCGGCCTGTCGCTCGTCATCGGCATCATCGTCGACGACGCGATCATGGTGCTCGAGAACATCACGCGCTACCGCGAGGAGGGCTTCTCGAAGGTCAAGGCGGCCCTCGTCGGCGCGCGCGAGATCTCGGGGGCGGCGCTGGCGGCGTCGCTGGCGATCCTGGCGATCTTCATGCCCGTCGTCCTGATGCAGGGCATCGTCGGCAAGTTCTTCTTCCAGTTCGGGGTCACGATCTCGGTCGCGGTCGCGCTGTCGCTCGTCGAGGCGCTGACGATCGCGCCGATGCGCTGCTCGCAGTTCCTGCAGGTCGGCGCGACGAACCCGGTCAGCCGCGGGATGGACCGCCTGATGAAATGGTCGCGCGGCTACTACCGCCGGGTCCTCGAGAGAGTGCTCCGGCGGCCGAAGACGGTGGTCGCGGCCTCGATCGTCTTCTTCCTGGCGTCGCTGTCGCTGGTCAAGGGCCTGCGCAAGGAGTTCATCCCCGCGCAGGACCAGGGGATGGTCCTCGTCAACGTGACCCTGCCGCTCGGCGTGTCGCTCGACCGGACGAACCAGGTCTTCAAGACCGAGCTCGAGCCCTGGCTGCTCAAGCGCCCGGAGCTCGACCACTACTACACGGCGATCGGCGGCTTCCAGGGTGGGCAGGTCAACACCGGCATCTTCTTCCTGACGATGAAGGACCTGCCGGACCGGCCGATGTATCACGGGCACCGCGAGACGCAGGCCGACTTCATGCAGCTCGTGCGCAAGGACTTCTCGGCGGCCCCGGGCGTCGAGCGGGTCTCGATCATGGACATGTCGCAGGCCGGCTTCTCGGCGAAGCGCGGCTATCCGATCGAGTTCATGGTCCAGGGTCCGGACTGGACGAAGCTCGCTCAGGTCGCGGCCGCGTTCCAGGCGAGGATGAAGGCGTCGGGCCTGATGACCGACGTGGACACCGACTACAACCCGGGCATGCCCGAGATCCAGATCCGCCCGGACCGCAAGAAGGCCGCGCAGTACGGGGTGACCGCGCGCGAGATCGGCGACACGATCAACGCGATGATCGGCGGCATCCGCGCCGGCAAGTTCACCGGCCGAGGCAAGCGCTACGACATCCGCGTCCGACTCGTCGACAAGGACCGGAACAGCCCGAAGGACCTGAGCAAGATCTGGGTGCGCGACGACTTCGGCAACGTCGTACGCCTGCCGAAGGTGATCACGCAGAAGATCGAGCCGTCGCTGTTCGCGATCACGCGCTACGACCGCGAGCGCTCGATCACGCTCGACGCGAACCCGGCCCCGGGCCACTCGCAGGGCGAGGCCCTCGCGGCGGTCCAGGCGATGTCGAAGGACCTCCTGCCCGACGGCTACCACATCGTGATGTCGGGCAACGCCCAGCTGTTCAAGGAGACCTTCCTCAGCCTGATGTTCGTGATGGTCCTCGGGATTTTCGTCGCGTACATGGTGCTCGCGACGCAGTACAACAGCTTCATCGACCCGGTGACCGTGCTGATGGCGCTCCCGTTCAGCGTGACCGGCGCGCTCGCGGCTTTGGCGCTCACGCGGCAGAGCCTGAACCTCTACAGCATGATCGGCATGATCCTGCTGATGGGCATCGTCAAGAAGAACTCGATCCTGCTCGTCGACTTCACCAACGAGCGCCGCCGCCACGGCCTGAGCGTGCGCGAGGCCCTGCTCGACGCCTGCCCGATCCGCCTGCGCCCGATCCTGATGACCTCGATCGCGGTGATCGCGGGAGCCCTGCCCGAGGCGCTGGCCCGCGGCGCCGGCCATGAGCTGATGGTCCCGATGGCCGTCACGGTCATCGGCGGCATGTTCGTCTCGACGGTGCTGACGCTGATCGTCGTCCCCTGCTTCTACGAGGTGATGAGCGCCTTCGAGAGCCGCCGCTCGGAGGAGGAGCTCAAGGCCGCCCTGGCCGAGCTCGGCGAGGTCGCCGCGCACCCGTCCCCGTCGGCCCTGCCGACCGGCGAGTAGCCGCCGCTAGAGCTGGCCGCTGAGCCAGCGGTCCAGGCGCTCGCGCCAGGTCGGCGAGTAGCTGAGGATGCGCTTGCTGCGCTTGAGGTCCGGCGCGAAGAGCTGGGCATCCACGTAGGCGGCGACGCGCGGGTCGTCGATCGCGAGGTTCAGTTCGTCGTTGTCGCGCAGGCTGCGAGCGTCGAGGTTCGAGGAGCCGGCGGTCGTCCAGCGCCCGTCGATCACGCAGACCTTGTCGTGGGCCATGCGCCCCTGATACTCGTAGATCTCGACGCCGGCCTTCAGCAGGTCGGGGTAGTAGGCGCGCGAGCCGCGCTGGACGATCGCGACGTCGTTGTCCTCGGGGAGGATCACCTGGACCTTCACGCCGCGGCGCGCGGCGCGGATCAGGCCGGAGACGACGTCGGGGTCCACGAAGTAGGGGTTCTCGATGCGGATCGACGCCTGCGCGGTCAGGAACGCGCGCAGGTACATCGCCTTGATGTTCTCGTCTTCGGCGCCGCCGGCGTGGCCGACGACGCGCACGGCCGAGCCGTCCTTGTCGATCAGCGGCTTCGGGAACAGCTCGGGCAGCTCCGAGGCCGGCACGCGCCCGCCGGCCTCCGTCCAGCGCTCGAGGAAGGCCTTCTGCAGGTCCGCGACCGCGGGGCCGACGACGAAGGTCTGCTGGTCGTGCCAGTCGACCTGGTAGTCGCGCCCGACGTTCATGCCGCCGGTGAAGGCGGTCTGTCCGTCGATCACCATCACCTTGCGGTGGTCGAGATGGCTGAGGTCGAGCGGCGGCTCGACGATCCGGACCTCGGCCCCGGCGCGGCGCAGGCCGTCGAGGATGTCGGCGACGGCCTGGTCGTGCTCGGCGTCCGAGCCGTGCTCGTCGACCATCAGGCGGACCTTGACCCCGTGCGCGAGCCTCTCCTCGAGCGCGGCCGCGAACGCGCGGCCGATGTCGTCGCCCTGAAGCTCGAAGACCTCGACGTGGATCGTGGACTTCGCGCTCTCGATCGCGGCCAGCCCCGGGCCGATCGCGCTCGGGCCGTCGACGAGGAACTCGACGAAGTTTCCGGTCGTCCGCTCCGCGCCGGACACGGTCCGGACGTAGCGGCCGAGGCCCGCCCAGTCGCCGGGCCGCGTCTCCGCCTGGTGGCGGGCGAGGAGGGCGTCGATCGCGCCGACGTCGCCGAGCGCGCTCCCGAGGTTCGACGGGTCGATGCGGTAGTACATCCGGTCGAAGGAGCCTGCGTCGGGCGCGGTCTTCAGGATTCGGACGACGCCGTCCCGGCAGCGCTCCTTCTGCCAGTAGTCGTCGCCGCGCGGGCCGTTCGTCCGGTTCGCGTCGGCGATCAGCGTCTTCATCATCGCGATCTTCTGGTCGGAGGTTGCGGCGGCCAGCGCCGCGTCGGACAGCGACAGGATCCGGGAGTCGTCGCCGGAGGCCGCCGCCGCCGCGGCCTCGAGGGCCGGGGCCGGCGCGGGGGCCGGGC
>JAGWRY010000413.1 GCA_028869495.1 Elusimicrobiota bacterium
ACGCCGTCGCGCGCGCCGTCGCGGCGCGCGAGCGAGCGCGTCGCGGAGCGCGACAGGTAGACCTCGGCCTGCGCGTCGGGGTCGCGGCCGCGCATCCACTCCGCGGCCTCGCGGGCCCGCGCCTCGAGGTCCTCGACGTCGGCGCTCATCGTCCCAGGGCCGTCCAGCCCATGTACAGGAACAGGAACGACACGAGCAGGAAGAACACCCCCCACTTGCGGCGCTCGAGCGCGATGTAGGCGTCGTTGAGCAGGTAGTCGCGCAGGACCGCGTTCATCCTCTCGATCAGGTCGGGGCGGTACAGGTAGCCGAGCCCGAGCAGGAGGCTGACGAGGCCGACGGCGATCTTGAGGAGCGGGCTCACGCGTCCGCCGGCCCCGCGTTGAAGCGGTTCATCGCCAGGTCGACGCCGCCCTCGGCGACGGCCCGCACCGCGTCCTCGGCCAGGCCGAGGGCGGCGTCCAGGTCCTTCTCCTCGCCGGCCTTGAAGCGGCTCAGGACGAAGTCGGCGGAGTCCATCCGCTCCGGCTGGGGGCCGATCCCGACGCGCAGGCGGGGGATCTCGTCGGTCCCCATCCGCTTGATGACCGAGAGCATCCCCTTCTGTCCGCCGGCCGAGCCCCGGCGGCGCACGCGGATGCGCCCGAGCGGCAGCGCGATCTCGTCGAAGACGAGCAGCATCTCGGCAGGAGAGATCTTATGGTAGTCGGAGAAGGCTCGGACGAAATTCCCGGAATCGTTCATGAACGTCGTCGGTTTGGCCAGCCACAGCCCGTCGGCTCTCTTGACGACCGCGCCGAGCCCCTGGAAGTCCTTCCAAAAAGGGTCCGCCTCGCCGACCAGACGGTCGACGAGGCGGAATCCGACGTTGTGCCGCGTCCGCTCGTACTCCGGGCCCGGGTTTCCCAGGCCCACGACGAGACGCAGCGCCACGGCGGCTGGGCCCTACTTGCCTTCCTTCTTGGCCGGCTCCTTCTTGGCGGCTTCCTTCTTGTCGCCGGCCGCGGGGGCGGCGGTCTTCGCCGTCTCCTTGACGAGCTTGCCCTCTTCGTCCTTCTTGCCCTTCGTGGACGAACTCTCGGGCTCGGCCGTGGCCGCGCCCTCGGCGCCGGGGACGGGCGCCGCGGGAGCGGCGACCTCCTCGACCTTGGCGATCGTCACGTGGACGACGACGTGCTCCGCGTCGTCGAGCACCTCGACGCCCGGGGCGACCTTCAGGTCCTTCACGTGCAGGGACTGGTGCAGGCCGAGCTTCGAGACGTCGACCTCGACGTGCGGCGGGATCGCGTTCGGCAGGGCCTTGATCTTCAGCATGCGCAGGTCGTGCGCGAGCATGCCGCCGAAGTCCTTGACGCCGGGCGCCTCGCCGACGATGACGAGCGGGACGCTCGCCTCGATCTTCTGCGTCATCGACACGCGCAGGAAGTCCGCGTGCACCAGCCGGTCGGTGACCGGGTGGCGCTGGAGCGACTTGATCATCACGGTCTCCGTGCCCTTGCCGTGCTTCAGGTGCAGGATCGCGTTGACGCCGCCCTTGCGGCGCGCGTCGACGATGTCCTTTTCGGACACCGAAAGGTTGATCGGAGGCTTCTCGCCCCCGTAGACGACCGCGGGGACCTTGGCCCCGGCGCGCATGGTCGAAAGCTCGTTCTTCGTGCCCTTCGACTCGCGGACTTCGACGTTCAGCGTGATCTCCATGACTTGGTGCTCTCCTCTCTTCTAAACGAACAAAGCGCTGATGGACTTGCCCTGATGGTTTCGCGCGATCGCCTCGCCCAAGAGGGGCGCGATCGACAGGACCGTCAGCTTCCCCCCGGCCAGCGCGTGGACCGGGATCGAATCGGTGAGGATCATCTCCTCGAGGGACGACTTCGCGATCAGGTCGTGCGCGGCGCCGGACAGCACCCCGTGCACGCAGGCCGCGTAGACCTTCCGCGCGCCCTGCGCGCGGATCTTGTCGGCGACCTTGCAGAGCGTGCCGCCGGTGTCGACCATGTCGTCGAGGATGATGCAGTTCTTGCCGGCGACGTCGCCGATCACGTTGTAGACCGACGCCTCGTTCGGGCGCGGGCGGCGCTTGTCGATGATGACGAGCTGGGCGTTCAGGCGCTTGGCGAACGCGCGCGCGCGCTCGACGCCGCCGACGTCCGGCGACACGACGACGAGGTCCTTCAGGCCTTTCTTCTTGACGTACTCGAGCACGATCGGCGCGGCGTAGAGATGGTCGACCGGGATGTCGAAGAAGCCCTGGATCTGGGACGCGTGCAGGTCCATCGTGACGACGCGGTTCGCGCCGGCCTCGACGATCAGGTTCGCGACGAGCTTCGAGCTGATCGGCATGCGCGGCTGGGTCTTGCGGTCGGCGCGCGCATAGCCGTAGTACGGGATCACGGCCGTGATGCGCCCCGCCGACGCGCGGCGCAGCGCGTCGATCATGATCAGGAGCTCCATCAGGTTCTCGTTGACCGGACGGCAGGTCGGCTGGATCACGTAGCAGTCCGCGCCGCGGACGTTCTCCTCGACCTGGACGTTGATCTCGCCGTCGGCGAAGCGGCCGACGTGCGACTTGCCGAGCGGGACGCCGAGGTAGCGGGCGATGTCCTCGGCGAGCGGGCGGTTCGCGTTCCCGGAGAAGACCTTCAGTCCGCGCAGGGTCTTCCCGTTCTCCGCGGGACGGGCCTTTTCGACGGTCTTGTTGTTCGCGGCCACGCGCGCCTCCGGCCTCTCGGCGATCTTCGGGTTCATCGTTCGCCCCGCGGTCAGGTCTTGTTCACCTGGCGGGCGCGCGCGATCGCGAGCGCCTCGTCGGGGACGTCCTCGGTCACCGTCGAGCCGGCGGCGATCTTCGCGCCGCGCCCGACCTTGACCGGGGCGATCAGGTTCACGTTCGAGCCGACGAAGGCCTTCGCGCCGATCTCGGTCTTGTGCTTGGCCTTGCCGTCGTAGTTGCAGGTGATCGTCCCGGCGCCGATGTTGACGTCCTCGGCGATGTCGGCGTCGCCGATGTACGACAGATGGTTCACCTTCGAGCCGAAGCCGACGCGCGAGGCCTTGACCTCGGTGAAGTTGCCGATGCGCGCGCGCGGGCCGATGTTCGACTCCGGGCGGATGTGCGCGAACGGGCCGACCGAGGTCTTCTCGAGCAGGCGCGAGCTCAGCACGTACGAGAAGCGGACCTCGCACTCGTTGCCGATCTGCGTGTCCTCGATGTGCGTGAACGGACCGATCCGGCACATGCGGCCGATCTTCGTCTTGCCGCGCAGGATCGTGCCCGGGTAGATCACCGTGTCCTGGCCGATCTCGACGTCCGCGTCGACGTGCGTCGACAGCGGGTCGCGGATCGTGACGCCGGACAGCATCAGACGCTCGAGCATGCGCTTGTTGAGCACGCGCTCGGCCGCCGAGAGCTGGGCGCGGTTGTTGACGCCCTGGATCTCCTCGCCGTTCGACGAGGTGTAGGCGTGGATGCGCCCGCCCTTCGCGCGGATCGCCTCCATCACGTCGGTCAGGAAGTGCTCCTTCTTCGGGCCCTTCTTGGCGATGCCCCTGAGGCCCGAGACCAGCGACTCGACCTCAAAGCAGTACGCGCCGGAATTGACCTCGCTGATGCCGAGCTCCTTCGAGCTGGCGACCGACTCCTCGACGATGCGCTGGACCTCGCCGAGCGCGCCGCGCACGATGCGGCCGTAGCCCTTCGGGTTGGGGAGGCGGGCGGTGAAGAGGGTCGCCTGCCCCTTGAGCTGCTCGTGGGTCAGCGTCAGGTTGTAGATCGACTCGTAGGTCAAGAGCGGCGTGTCGCCGCACATCACGACCGCGGTCTTGAACTTCTTCAGGAACGGGAGCGACTCGACCACCGCGTCGCCGGAGCCGAGCGGCCTCTTCTGCAGGATGAACTGGATCGGGCGGTTGAAGCCGACGGACTTGGCCATCTCGAGCGTCCGGCGCTTGACCTCGTCGGACTCGTGGCCGACGACGACGCCGATCGCCCCGGGCTTGAGCGCGTTGGCGATGCGCAGGATGTAGTAGAGCATCGGCCGCCCGCCGACGTGATGCAGGACCTTCGGGATGGAGGACTCCATCCGCGTGCCCTGTCCCGCGGCGAGGATCAGCGCCGCCAGCCGTCCTTGTCCCTTCTTCGCGTGGATCATGTCGTTGCCGTTCGTCCTCTAGACCGTCTTTCCCAGGCCTGGACTCGAACCAGGAATAACGGATTCAAAGTCCGCTGTGTTACCGTTACACCACCTGGGAGCCGGCGCCGGACCCGGCCGCGGCCTTGGCCTTCTTGAGCTCGTCCTCGTAGCAGGCGAAGACCTTCTTCTCCAGAACCGACCGGAACTCGGCGGAAATCGGGTGCGCGACGTCCTTGAACGTCCCGTCGGGCATCTTGCGCGACGGCATGCACAGGATCAGGCCTTTGTCGCCGTCGATCACCTTCATATTGCGCACGACGAAGCAGCGGTCGAAGGTGACCGTCGCGAACGCCTTCAGCTTGTCCTCGTTGCGCAGATGGACGCGGACTTCCGTGATCTCCAAGGGTCAACCGTGACAGCTGGTCAAATAGACCTTCCAGGGATACGCCTGGAGCCGCCGAACGATCCGTTCGCCCTCGACGTGGGACGAGACGAACCCGAAGACCGACGAACCCGAGCCCGACATGCGCGTTCCCTTCGCACCCGCGGCCTCCAGAATGCGACGGGCTTGCGCGACCTCCGTCATGACCGGCAGATCCGCCTGCTCCAGGCGGTTGAAGAGGAGGCCCCCCCATTCCTCGACGGGGCGCCCCCTCTTCAAGCTTCGGACGAGTCTATCAAGTTGGGACAGCCTCGTCAACACGTCGGCCCGCCGGCGCGGGGGCAGGGCCGCGTAGACCGGCCCCGTCGGGGAGCCGAAGCCGGGCCAAGCGAGGATCATATAGGGTAAGGACTTCGGGAACGACAACGGCTTCAGGCGGTCGCCGATGCCGGTCGCCAGACAGAAGTTCGCGTCCTTCAGGAAGAACGGGACGTCGGCGCCGAGCCCGACCGCGATCTCGTGGAGCTTCTTGCGCCGCGCGGCGCTCAGCTCCAGGTCCAGGAACCGGGCCAGGCCGAGCAGGGTCCCCGCCGCGTCCGAGGAGCCGCCGCCGAGACCCGCGCCCATCGGGATGCGCTTGGTCAAGGTCAGCCTCACGCCGCGGCCGACGCGGAACGTCTTGTAGAAGGCGTCGGCGGCCCTCAAGACCAGATTGTCCGGGCCCGACGACAACGGAGACGTCTGAAGCTCGTCGACGATCTCCAGAACGGGACGGTTCCCGGAAACGAATTCCAGATCAAGAACATCGTAAAGATTTATTTTGGCGAACAACGACGCCAGCGTGTGATATCCGTCCTTGCGCCGCCCGGTGACCTCGAGGAAGAGGTTGACCTTCGCCGGGCACTGGACCTTCACCGCGCCTCCGCCGGGGCCGGGAACGGGTCGGTCTCGACCTTCGGGTCCGGGCAGGAGATCTTGAACTCCCAGAAGCGGCCCTTCCCGGAGAAGACGTCGGGGATCCGGCGGGGACCGGCCTTGAAGAAGGCGTCGAGGCGCATCGGCGCGCCGCCGGCCGGCGTCGCCGAGCGCGCGAGGCCGTCGTCGCCGATCGCGACGCGCCAGGCCGGGCGGTCCAGGTCCCGCCGTCCCCAGCCGCTGTCGAGCTTCGCGGGACCGGGCAGGAACGGCTCGCCGGCCAGCACCCCGGCGACCGAGGACAGGACGGCGTCGACCGACTCGCGCACCTGCCCGTCCTTGGCCCCCTCGACCGGGAACGGGTCCATCGCGAAGCCGGTCTCGTCGACGCGCGCGCGCGCGACCGGCGCGAAGAGCGGCCCGAGGATCTCGAGCGTCAGGTCCTTCGGCGCGCGGAAGGTCAGCATCGCCTGCTCGGAGAGAGAGCGCTCGCCGATGCGGCCGGAGACGTCGCAGACGGCGCTGAAGCGGCGGACCCCGCCGTGCAGGTCCTCGAGGTGCCCGCGCCACAGCTCGCCGGCCTCCTCGCCGCTCAAGCCCTTCTGCAGGGCCCGCGCCTCGAGGGCCGCCTGCGGCGCGCCGTAGCTCTGCGCGAGGCGGAACGCGCGCCAGGCCCCGC
>JAGWRY010000414.1 GCA_028869495.1 Elusimicrobiota bacterium
ATGTCGCCCGAGACGATCTTCTGGGCCAGGCCCTCGACGATGGCGGTCTTGCCGACGCCGGGGTCTCCGATGAGCACGGGGTTGTTCTTCGTGCGCCGGGCGCAGATTTGGATGACGCGCTCGATCTCGTTCTCGCGCCCGATGACGGGGTCGAGCTTGCCCTCGCGCGCCAGCGCCGTGAGGTCGCGGCCGAACTCGTCGAGGGTGGGGGTCTTGGACTTGGACTTGCCGCCGCCCTGCTGCTGGCCGCCCACCTGGGGCTGCTGGCCCTCGCCCAGGAGGTTGAGGACCTCCTCGCGCACGACGTCGAGGCGCAGGCCGAGGTTCTCCAGCACGCGCGCCGCCACGCCCTCCTCCTCGCGGATGAGGCCGAGGAGCAGGTGCTCGGTGCCGACGTAGGAGTGGCCCATGTGCTGGGCCTCCTCGACCGCGTACTCGAGGACCTTCTTCGCGCGGGGCGTGAAGGGGATCTCGCCCAGCAGCATCACGTTGTCGCCGGTGCCGACGATCTTCTCGATCTCGGAGCGCACGCGGCGCAGGTCGACGCCGAGGTTGGCCAGGACCTGCGCGGCCACGCCCTCGCCCAGAGCGATCAGCCCCAGAAGGATGTGCTCGGTGCCCACGTAGTCGTGGTTGAGGCGCTTGGCCTCCTCCTGAGCGATCAGGATCACGCGCTGGGCGCGCTCGGTGAATCGATTCGACATAAAGGTCTCCTGGAAGCCCCTTCGCTTCCTCTATACGGACAGTATGAGGCCCCCGCGTTAAGAAATCAAGACGGGCGGAGGTCTCGGCGGCGCCATTCTACATATTTTGCGCGGACGCACGCTTTACCGTCTTTTTAACCTCTCGAAACACCCTGTCCATGGCGAAAGCCGGGGACCGGGGCTATACTGGGAACGTCTGGGGGGAGCCATGAAGACCGCGCTTTTCGCCTTCGCCGCCTCCGTCCTTCTCGCCGCCCCGTCCTGGGCCGGATCCCGTCCCTACGTCCTGCACAACGGCCGCCATTTCGGCGGCGGGGGCGGCGGCGCCCGGAACTTCGCGCCTCCGGCCAGCCGCGGCGGCGGCAACGGCTTCATCCGAATGTCCGGCGGCGGCGCCTCCGCCTTCGGCGCGCGGTCCGTGCGCGCGTCGGGCTTCTCGGGCGGCGGCTACTACGGCGGCGCGCGCTCCGTGGGTGGCCCGGCCCGCTCTCAATCGTCCTTCGCCTACTCCGGCCCGCTTCGCTTCACGCACTACGTCTACCGGGGCGGCGGCGTGGAGCCCGCGACCGGCTCCTCGGGCGGCTCCACGGGCTCCGGCGGCTCCTCGACGCAGACGCCCCCGCCCAACTTCTCCAAGCCCGGCGCCCTGATCCGCACGGCCGGACAGCTGCCGAAGTACGAGGCGGCCTCCGGCGGCGGGACGCACGCGATCGACGGCGGCGGCTTCGTCGCGTCCAACCCCGCCGACTCGCACGACGTCGGCCGCTCCCCCGGCGTCGCCTGGGGTCGGCCCGACACGCCCCCCGGCGCCAACGCCGGCTCCGTCGGCGGCAACAACGGCGCCGCCTACAACGGCCCGCCGATCACGATCAACAACAACAGCACGACCCAGAACGGCGCGTCGAACAACACGAACGGGAACCAGGGCGGCGGCAAGAACGGCGCGAGCTTCCCCCTGTCGTTCTGAGCCGGCGCGTCGTCCGGCCCAAAAAGCTATCCTGTCCCGCATGCGGCGCATCCCCGCCTCCGGGATCAACCTCTTCCAGCTGATCTACGTCCTGATCCGCGAGTACCGCGAGAAGACGGGACGCGAGCCGCTGAACCTCTCGCTGGGAAACCCCGACGGCGTGCCGCCCGAAAGGATCCTGCGCCTGCAGGGGAAATACGCGGCCGACGCGGGCTACGACTACCACACCTACGCCGAGGACAAGGACCTCGGCGGCTTCGCCGCGGCGATGGCCGCGCTCCACGGCGGGATCGACGTGCGCGCGCACGCTCGCCTGCGCGCGCTCCCGATCGCGGGGATCAAGACCGCGAGCGCCCTGGTCCCTCTCGCCTGCGGCCTGCATCTGCCCGACGCCGCCCGGCGCGGGACCTTCCGCGTCGCGTCGAACCTGCCGGCCTACGACGTGATCGGCACCTGGTCCTCGAGTTATCTCGGCGCGCGGCGCACGGTCTGGCCCCTGCTTTCGGCCGACGGGATGCGGCTCAAGGTCTCCCGGCTGAGGGAGGCCCTGAAGAAAGACGGCGCCGACCGCGCCGACCTGGTTTTCACGATCCGCCCCGGAAACCCGGCCGCCGTCGGCGCGACCGAGGCCGAGTGGCGCGAGTTGATCGCGTTCTGCCTCGAGAAGGGCATGCGCCTCGTCAACGACGCGGCCTACGCGGGCCTGGCGGCGCCCGGCTCGCACGTGCCGCTGGCGCGCGTCGCGAAGGACTACCCGGACCTCGAATGGCTCGAGCTCTACTCGGTCTCGAAGTCCTTCAACGACCCGGGCGCGCGCCTGGGCGCCCTCGTCGGCTCGAAGGAATTCGTCGAGGACTTCGTCCTGGTCAAGGGAAACACGGACTCGGGGCCCGTGCCGTCGGTGATGGCCGCCTACGGCGAGTTCCTGTCGGACGGGAAGGCGGCGCGCGCGGCGCTGGACGCGATCCGCGGCCTCTATGAACGGAGGCTCGCCGTCCTGATCCCGGCGCTGACGCGCGCGGGCCTGCGCCCCGCCTGTCCGACCCAGGCGGGCTTTTTCACGCTCTGGAAGACGCCGGCGTCGGCTTTCGGGAAGAAGCTCCCGGCCGAGAACCGCCACGAAGCCTTCAACCGGGCCGCGATCGCCGAGGCCGGGATCGTCGGCGTCCACTTCGCGGGATCGGCCGAGGACGGCGGCGTCGAGCCGCTGATCCGCTACGCGGTCTGCGCGGACGTGCTGGACGCGGGGTTCCGGGAGCGCCTGGCCGAGGGCTTGGCACGGATGTCGCCCGCCTACTGAACGGAGACGGAGGCCGCCAGCCCGCGGCGGCGGCGCGAGGAGAGGAGCGCGTCCATCTGAGCGTCCGAGACCGAGCGGCGCGCGAGCACGCTCGGCGGCGGCGCGAAGCTCCGCCCGGAAAGGCCCGCGCCGAGGGGCACCGGCTCGGCGACGGCGTCGCGCAGGTTCTCCCCCGCCGCCGTGAAGGAGGTCGGAGAGGCGCGGCGCTCGAGTCGGCGGGCCGAGACGGCCGCCGCGGTCACGGCGAGCAGTCCGGCCGCGAGCCAGGCGCAGGACGAGAGCTTCATGCGCGTAGGATAGCCGCGAACGCCCCCGAGCGTCAGGGCCGAAGGGCCCAGGGCTCTGGGCCCGACGAGGGCCCCGCGAAGGCGCGCCGGCGCCAGAAAGCCGGGGTCTGACGGCCGCCGCGCCGCGGCCGCGCGCTAGTCGAAAAAGCGGCGGTAGATGGTCAGGAGATCGCCTTTGGTGACGATGCCGATCGCGCGCTCTCCCGCGGGGTCGACGATCAGGACGCGGTCGGCCCCGGTGCGGCGCATGGCCCGGATCGCGTGCTCGATGGGCTCGTCCGGGGAGGCCGTCGGGGGAGCGGCGCGCATGATGTCGCGCGCGGCCGCCGAAGGCGGATTCTCCGCGTTCGCCGCGGAAAGCGCGCGGCGCAGCTCGTCGAACATCAGAAGTCCGACGGCACGCCCGGATCGGTCGACGACCGGATAGCCGGTGTGGCTGTTCGCGGCGACGAACGCGGCCAGGTCCTTCAGCGTCATGTCCTCGGGCACGCAGACGACCCCTCGGTTCATCACGTCGCCGAGTCGGTAGGGCTCCAGCGCCCGCAGTTCGGGCCTCTCGTTGAGGCTCACCCCCTTCTTCAGGAGCTTGTGGCCCTCCAGGTTGAGCGGGTCGATCGCGCGCGCGACGAGGACGGTGACGCCCACGGCGAACATGACGGGCAGGATCAGGTTGTAGTCGTGCGTGAGCTCGAAGAGCAGCATGATCGCCGTGAACGGCGCCGACGTGATCCCCGCGAAGACGGCCGCCATGCCGACGAGCATGTACGCGCCCGACGGGGCGGCCCACGCGAAGTGCGCGCCCACGAAGCGTCCGACCAGCCCCCCCAGCGCCGCGCCCATGAACAGGTACGGGATGAAGATCCCGCCGGAGCCGCCCGAGCCGACGGTCAGCGGGCAGGCGATCATCTTCCCGAACAGGACGAAGAGGAGCAGGCCCCACGCCCAAGGATGGGCGGCCTCGGCCTCGATCAGCTTCGGGATGACGAGATGGCTGTTGCCGAGCGCCTCGGGCAGCAGGAGGCCCAGCAGGCCGAGCAGGAGGCCGCCCGCGCCGGCGCGGGCCATCGGCGACGCGAACCCCTTCTCGAACAGCTTCTCGACGACGAAATAGCTGCGGATGAAGAGCTTCGAGAACAGCGCCGCGAGGACGCCCAGCGCGAGGTAGAAGACGAGCTCGCCGATGTGCAGGAACGCGTACGTGCTCGGGACGTCGACGAAAACCCGGTTGCCGAGCATCAGGTACGTGGTGACCGACGCGGTCACGGTCGCCATGATGACCATCGCGAACGATTGGGCGCCGAACTCCTTGAGCAGGACCTCGATCGCGAACAGGACGCCCGCGATCGGGGCGTTGAAGATGGAGGCGAAGCCGGCCGCCGCGCCGGCCGCCACGAGCGTGCGCATGTACTCGCCCGGCAGCCGCATCCGCCGCCCGACGAAGGATCCCACGCCCGCCCCCGCCGCGACCATCGGCGCCTCGGGACCGGCGGCGCCGCCGGAGCAGACGGTGAACACGCTCGCCAAGAGCTTGACGAGCGTGTAGCGCCCGGACAGGAATCCCCCCTTGCGCCGGATCGCCTGGATGACCTCCGGGGTGCCGGTCCCCTTGACCGCGGGGTCGACGAACTGCAGGACCGCGCCGCACAGAAGACCGCCGACGGCGGGAATGGCGACCAGCATCGGGGCGGTCAGCGTCACGCCGAAAAGACGCGCCTGCCCGCGGACCGCCGGCCAGAACTGGAACAGCTCGACCAGCCGGATGAACAGGGCGGATCCCGCTCCGGTCGCGATCCCGACCGCGCAGGCGAGCAGCGCGAGCGTTTTACCGTCCGAGGGAGCCAGGATCGAACGCGTGCGCCGCCAGAGTGCGCTCATGTTCCAGCGGGATTGTACAACAACGGCCCGCGCGCGGGCGAGCGCGCCCGCGCCCCGCCTTGACGAGGGCGCCTCGCGGCGCTATCCTCGGTTCTTAGGAGGCTCCCCGAATGACCGCGCTCCTCGACAAAGCCGCCGGCAGGATGAACTGGCTGTTCCCGAAGCTTCCCTGGACGGTCCGGCTCGCCTACAAGGGGGAGAGCCGCCCCGTCGGGACGGGCCCGGAGAAGTTCGAGATGGTCTGCAAGGACCGCGCGGCGCTCTCCGCCCTGGCGCGCTGCGACCTTTCCGACTTCCTGGATCACTACGTCGCCGGCCGGGCCGACCTCAACGGGGATTTCTATCACTTCGTCGGCTGCCGCGCGCACGTCCGCAACGACGGCCTGTGGAAGGTGGCTCTGCGGCATCAACTCCGCTACACGGCGCTGCGCTTTTTCCCCTCCAGCACGCGCCGCAAGCTGGTGGCGGTCGCCTCGCACTACGACCTCCCCCACGAATTCATCCTGTCCTATCTCGACAAGAAGACGCGCGCCTACTCGTCGGCGATCTGGAACGACCCCGACAACGTGTCGCAGCCCGACGACGAGACTCTGGAGGACGCGCAGGTGCGCAAGCACCGCATCGCCGCCGAGGCCCTGCAGATCCAGCCCGACGACAGCTTCCTCGACATCGGCTGCGGCTACGGCTACATGGTGCACATGGCGGAGAGCGAGTTCGGCTGCCGCAACGCGCTCGGCATCACGCTGTCGCAGGCGCAGATCGACCACGGCTTCTCCCGGAACATGCGGCTGCTGCACTACGCGCAGCTGCCGACCGAGGGGCGATACGACAAGCTGCACAGCGTCGGCATGATCTCGCATCTCGACAAGGCGGAGATCCGGCGGTATTACCGGCGCCTCTACGGGCTGCTCAAGAGCGGCGGTTCCGCCTGGATCAAGATGATCTCGCCTCCCTGCAATCCCGCGGGCCTCCACAACTACAACACCGTCTCCGGCACCTTCAGCCAGAAGTACATCTTCCCGGACCACTACCAGTTCCCGGTCCATTTCCACATCCGCCACATCGAGGAAACGGGCTTCCAGATCAAGCAGGTCCATTTCCGCTACGGCCACTACGCGAAGACGCTGCGCCACTGGTACCGTCGCTTCGTGGAGAACCTGCCCCAAACGCGCC
This sequence comes from Elusimicrobiota bacterium, assembly GCA_028869495.1. Taxonomy (GTDB): domain Bacteria; phylum Elusimicrobiota; class Elusimicrobia; order UBA1565; family UBA9628; genus GWA2-66-18. The sequence goes on from JAGWRY010000414.1 coordinate 6,307, forward strand.
GGCTGATCACTCCCGAGGTCGAGCGCGCCTGGCACCTGTACCTGACCTACGCGTCGACCCTCGACGGCCCGAGCGGCTCGATCTTCAAGCAGTTCCTCCTGCGCAAGCCGTAGCGGGGGGCCGTCTCCGTCGGGCGCGAATTTGATTCCCGACGGGGAATGCTTTAAACTCTATCCACCATGAATCACGCCGAGACCGCCGCGCCCGCCGCCGAGGCGGCGCCCTCCGACCTGAAGTCGAAGACGCTCCTCGTCATCTCCAGCCCTCAGCCGAAGAAGAAGTTCATCTACAACCGGCTCAAGGAGCTGGGCCCGAAGATGATCTTGATCTCGTCGGAGGCGAACTGGGTCTCGAAGCTGGCCGACGGATTCATCGAGGCGGATCCGCTCGACGAGGTCGCCTGCGCGGCGAAGGTCGAGGAGCTGGTCAAGTCGACGAAGATCGACGGGGTGATCACGTTCTGGGAGAACGCGGTGCCGCTGGCGGCGACGCTGGCGGCGCGCTTCGGCTGGATCGGCAACGCGCCGAAGGCGGCGCTGAACGCCCGCAACAAGTATCTGACGCGGCAGATGCTCGAGAACGCGAAGCTGTCGAAGTTCCAGCCGGCCTGGGCGCTGATCCAGAGCCCGGCGGACCTCGAGAAGGCGGCCGCGCGCATCGGCTTCCCGCTGGTCCTCAAGCCCGCCTGGGGCGTGAAGAGCCAGTTCGTGGTCAAGCTCGACAACCTCGACGAGGCGAAGAAGGCCTTCGAGTACATCAAGACGAACATGACGCCGTCCTTCGACCCGATCTACAAGTACGGGACCGACATCATGGTCGAAGGCTTCATGGACGGCGCCGAGGTGGACGTCGACCTGCTCGTGCAGAACGGCGAGATCAAGTTCCACGCATTCACCGACAACTTTCCGACGAAGGAGCCGTTCTTCGTCGAGACGGGCGACGCGATGCCGTCGCGCCACGAATCGAAGGACCTCTCCGACGTCCTCAGGATGGCCAAGGAGGTCGTCGCGGCGCTCGGGCTGACCAGCGGCGCCCTGCACCTCGAGGCGAAGATCACGCCCGAGGGCCCGAAGCTGATCGAGCTGAACGCGCGCATGGGCGGCGACTACCTGTACGACTGGATCAAGACGGTCTGGGAGGTCGACCTGATCGAGGAGTCTTCGAAGATCGCGGTCGGCCTGCCGAGCCAGCCGAAGCGCCTGAAGGAGCCCCGCTGCCACCTCGTCGGCAAGTACCTGATCCCCGAGCACTCGGGAGTCGTCGTCGGCGTCAAGCTGCCGCCGGAGAAGCCCGACGCGGCCAAGATCCACGACATCGCCGTGCAGAAGGAGGCCGGCGACGCGGTGCTGGTCCCGCCGGAGGGCTTCGAGACGATGGGCTGGATCGTCGGCCGCGGAGACACGTACGCGGAGGCCGAGGAGAACCTGGACGGGGCGGTCCGCCAGGTCTCCGTCTCGATCGCGCGCTTCGACTCGACGTCGTCCCTCGGCAAGACGCGGCGCAAGAACCGCTTCGGCGCGGCCCAGGTCTCGCGCCGCCGCATCCTGCAGTCGGCCCGCATCGAGCGCGTGCGCGGCGTCGACCTCGGGAAGAAGCAGCTGCACGTCGGCATCCTGTGCAACATCTTCGACGCCGAGGGCGGCGACGAGGAGGGCGCGGTCCATTCGGACCTGACCTCCGTCGGCCGCAACATCCAGAAGGCCGTCGAGTCGAAGGGCCACCGCGTGACCTTCTTCGACATGAACGAGACCCCGCTGCCGTTCGACAAGATCGCCAACGCCAACGTGGACCTGATCTTCAACGTCTGCGAGCGCATCAACAACTCGTCGCTGCTGGAGCCGCACGCCGCCGCGATCCTCGACTGCCTCGGCATCCCGTACACCGGCTCCAACCCGCTGACGCTCGCCCTCTGCATCGACAAGATCAAGGTCAAGAATATTTTAATGCAGAACGGCCTGCCGACCCCCGCCTTCGACTACGTGTTCCAGAGGGACGAGCCGATCCGCGAGGACCTGCGCTTCCCGCTGATGGTCAAGCTCGCCAACACCGACAACTCGATCGGCATCTCGAACCAGTCGGTCGTCACCAGCCCGAAGGCCCTCAAGGAGCAGGTCGCCCATCTCCTCGAAAAGTACCGCCGCCCCGTCCTGATCGAGGAGTTCATCGAGGGCGACGAGGTCGACGTCTCCATCATGGGCAACGAGGAGCGCGTGAAGGTCCTGCCCCTGTCGCGCTCGATCTTCGACGACCTCCCCAAGGGCACGTGGGGCATCTACCCGTTCCAGGCCAAGTGGGAGCACAACTCCGTCTACGAGAAGATCCGCGTCGAGCGTCCCGCCAAGTACAGCCAGAAGCTGAGCGCGCTGATCTCCGAGATCTGTCTCGACGCCTACCGCATCCTCGATTGCCACGACTACGCCCGCCTCGAGGTCCGCGTCGACAAGGCCGGCAACCCCTACATCCTCGAGGTCAACCCGAACCCCTCCATCAACGACGGCGACTGCGTCCCCGCCTGCGCCGAGGTCATCGGCCAAAAGTACGCCGACTTCATCGAAGAGATCATGAAGGAGTGCATCCTTCGCTACCGGTCGCGCCCTCCGTATTACCACCTGCAGAGCGCGATGGCGCCGTTCTAGCCGGCTGAAGCCGGATGAAAGTCCTCGTCACCGGCGTCAGCGGCTACATCGGCAGCCACGCGGCGCTGGAGCTTTTGCGGGCCGGGCATGAAGTCTCCGGCTTCGACAATCTGTCGAACTCGTCGGAAGAGGCGGTGCGGCGGGTTCGGGAGCTCGCGGGCAAGCCGCTTGCGTTCACGAAGCTCGATCTGCTGGACGCCGACGGACTCAAGACGCTCTTGGCGCAGGGCTTCGACGCGGTGATGCACTTCGCGGGCCTGAAAGCCGTCGGAGAGTCCGTCGAGAAGCCCGCGCTCTACCGGCGCAACAACGTCGACGGCAGCCGCAACCTGTTCGAGGCGATGCAGAAGGCCGGCTGCCGGCGGCTGGTGTTCTCGTCGTCGTGCACGGTGTACGGCGAAGTGAAGAAGAACCCGGTCGACGAAAAGCACCCGCGCTCGGCCGTCAACCCGTACGGACAGACGAAGCTGGACGTCGAGGACATGGGGTTCGCGCTGTCCAAGAAGGACCCGCGCTGGAAGATCGCGCTGCTTCGCTACTTCAACCCGGTCGGAGCCGATCCGAGCGGGCGCCTCGGAGAGGACCCGCGCGGTACGCCGAACAACCTGATGCCGTTCGTCATGCAGACGGCGGTCGGGCGGCGGGACAAGGTGAGAGTCTTCGGCGACGACTACCCGACGCCGGACGGAACCTGCGTGCGCGACTACATCCACGTGACGGACCTGGCGCTCGGGCACTTGGCGGCGCTCGAAAAGCTGGACTCGTTCGCGGGAGCCGAGGCGGTCAATCTCGGCACCGGGCACGGCCGTTCCGTGCTGGAGGTGCTGGCCGCGGCGTCGAAGGCGGCCGGGCGGCGGATCCCTTACGAGATCGCGCCGCAAAGGGCCGGGGACGCGGCGGCGATCTGGGCCGACCCCGCGCTGGCGCTCGAGAAGCTCGGCTGGAGGGCCGAGCGGGACTTGGACGCCATGTGCGCCGACCACTGGCGCTGGCAGAAGGACAACCCGGCCGGCTACTAGCGCCGGCGGCGGACGAGCAGGGTCAGCTCGCGCACGTCGGCGACCTCCAGCTCCTCGCCGGCGGAGTGCGCGCCGTCCAGACTCTCCGCCTTCCAAAGCTCGCCGCCGTAGGAGACGCGGCCGGCGGGGGAGAGGTCCTCGAAGGCCTTGACCCGGCGGCCGATCATCGCGGAGGCTCCCGCGCGCGGTCCGCGGCGCAGGACCTTGGCGACGATCCAGCCGATTCCGACCAGCACCGCGACGAAGCCGCCGATCGTACCGAAGAGGACGCTCCGGGCGATGGAGAGCCCCGGTTCGGCTTGGAACATCAAGGTCGCGCCGAGCAGGATCGAGGCGATCCCCGCGAGCGCGAGCAGGCCGTAGCTGACGACGTGCAGCTCGAGGACGAGGAAGACCATCCCCGCCAGCATCAGAAGGACGCCCGCCATGTTGGCCGACAGGGTCTGGAAGGCGTAGAAGGACGTCAACAGGCAGAGCAGGCCCACGACGCCGGGCAGGACCAGCCCCGGATGGTAGAGCTCGAGCAGGAGCCCCGCCATCCCCAGAGTCATCAGGACCATCGCGACGTTCGGGTCCACCACCGCCATCAGCAGGCGCTCGCGCTTGGTCGGCTCGAAGCGCTCGATCGCCGCGCCCTTCGTGCGGAGCGTGACGTTCAAATCGGGGATGCGCCGCCCGTCGAGCCGGGCGAGGAGGGACGGCAGGTCGTCGGCCTCCAGGTCCACGACCTTCGCGCGCACCGCCTCGCCGGCCGTGATCGACGAGCTCTTGTCGACCACCCAGCGCGCCCAGGACTCGTTGCGTCCGCGCTTGGCCGCGATCGAGGCGAGATAGGCCGCCGCGTCGTTGGTCATTTTCGTCGCCTCGATCGAGTCCGGCTTGCCGCCGGGCGCCCCGCCGGGCGCGCCCAGCTCGATCGGATGCGCGGCCCCGATGTTCGTGCCCGGCGCCATCGCCGCCACGTGCGCGGCCTCGACGATGAAGACTCCGGCCGAGGCCGCGCGCGCGCCCGAAGGCGCCACGTAAGCCACGACCGGCACCTTCGAGGACATGATCGCCTTGACCGTCGCCCGCATCGAGCCGTCGAGGCCGCCGGGCGTGTCGAGCTCGAGCACCAGCGCGTCGTCGCCGCGCTTCTCGGCCGCGCGGATCGCCGACTCCATGAACTCGGCCGAGACCGGCGTGATCGCCCCGTTCCAGGCCGCGACCAGCACGCGCGGCGCGGCGGTCTCCGCGGGCGCGGCGGACGCGGGCGCCGACGCGCCCAGCAGCGCCAGGAGCGCCGCGCCCGCGAGCTTCAATGAATCACTCCCATCCGGGAGGGCGGCCAGTAGATGAACCAAGCCATTCCCTTGACGTCCTTCTCGGGGACGGGGCCCCAGTAGCGCGAATCGCAGGAGTGGTCGCGGTTGTCGCCCATCATGAAGTACTCTCGCGGCGGGACCTTGACCGGCCCGAAGAAGTCCCGCTGATGGTTGTTCAGCTCCATGTCCAAGCGATGGTCCTGCCACAGCTCCTGGTAGCGCTGGGGCGAGATTTCCTTCGCGTGCTGGGACTCCGTCTCCCGGTACGGGTCGTCGTGGACCGCGTACGGCTCGGGCTCCAGCAGCTTGCCGTCGATGTAGACCCGTCCCGCGCGGACCGCGACCGTCTCGCCGGGCAGGCCGATCACCCGCTTGATGAAGTCCTTGCCGTACTGGACCGAACCGCAGTGCAGCTGCGTCGGGTCGTGGTCCGGGAACTCGAAGACCATCACGTCGCCGCGCTTCGGGTTGCGCACCGCCAGGATCCGCCGGCCGCTGAACGGCACGCGCAGACCGTACAGGAACTTGTTGACGAACAGGTGGTCTCCGATCAGCAGCGTGTTCTCCATCGACGCCGACGGGATCTTGAACGCCTGCAGGACGAACATCATCAGAAGGGACGCCATCAGCGCCGCCGAGAAGACCGTGTCCGCCCACTCGAGGTCCTCGGAGAGGAAGTAGCGGCGGCTCTCGACGCTCCTCCCCTTCGAGTACGCGCGCCAGAAGCCGATCGCCGCGAAGACCAGCCCCGCCGCCAGCGCCGGGTAGATGTCGCCGACCGAGAGCGCGTGCGCGCCGACCGCGATGAAGGTCTCGCGCCGCTCGGAGGACATCGCCAGGATCATCGTCACCGAGAACGCGGCCATGAAGAAGAACAGCGCGTGCCACAGCGCGGACTTCAGCGGCGTCTTCGGCCCGCCCTCCTTCTGCCAGCCGCGCGAGATCCACGCGAAGGCGCCCATCCCGAGTCCGATGAAGAAAAGCCGGTATTCCATTAATCGTTGTCCTCGTCGATTTTCAGGGCGGCCAGGAAGGCCTCCTGGGGCACCTCGACCTGCCCGATCAGCTTCGCGCGCTTCTTGCCCTCTTTCTGCTTGGTCAGCAGTTTCTTCTTGCGCGTGATGTCGCCGCCGTAGCACTTGGCGATCACGTCCTTGCGCTTGGCTCCCAGCGTCTCGCGCGCGATCACCTTGCCGTTGATGCTGGCTTGGATCGCGACCTCGAAGTTCTGCCGGTCGAGAAGCTCCTTGAGCTTCGCGCAGAGCTTGGCGCCGACCGCGTAGGCCTTGTCCTTGTGGACGATCTGGCTCAGCGCGTCGACCGGCTCCTTATGGATCAGCACCTCCAGCTTGACCATGTCCGACTCGCGGTAGCCGATCGGCACGTAGTCGAGCGTCGCGTAGCCCTTCGACACGGACTTGAGGCGGTCGTAGAAGTTGACCACCATCTCGGAGAGCGGCAGCTCGTACTTGATCAGCATCCGCGTCGGCGACAGGTACTCGATACCCTCGTAGACGCCGCGGCGCTCCTTGATGAGGGTCAGCACCGCGTCCTGGTGCTCGATCGGGAGCACGATCGTCAGCAGGACGAACGGCTCCTCCACGGATTTGATGTCCCCATGGTACGGGAATTTCGCGGGATTGTCGATCACGGACCAGTTTCCGTCGTTCGTCTGCACGCGGTAGACGACGTTCGGGGCCGTCACGATCAGATCCAGGCCGAACTCGCGCTGGAGCCGCTCCTTGACGATGTCCATGTGGAGCAGACCCAGGAACCCCAGGCGGTAGCCGAAACCGAGCGCCTGCGAGGACTCCGCCGTGTAGTTGAAGGACGAGTCCTCGAGGTTCAGCTTGTCGAGCGCGTACTTGAGGGCCGTGTACTCGGTCTGGTCGATCGGGAAGATGCCCGCGAAGACCACCGGCTTGGCCTCCTTGTAGCCGGGCAGGGGCTTGTCCAGAGGCTGGGCCGACTCCATCACCGTGTCGCCGACGCGCACCGTGTGGATGTCCTTGATGCCGCAGATGAGATACCCGGCCTCGCCCGACGAGAGTTGGTCGGCCGGGACCTGCTTCGGCTTGAGCACCCCGACCTCCTCGACGACGGCCTCGGCGCCGGTCGAGAAGAAGCGGACCTTCATCCCCTTCTTGATCGTGCCGTCCACGACGCGGATCAGGAGGATCACGCCGCGGAAGGTCGAATACGAAGAATCGAAGATCAGCGCGGACAGGGGCTTCCCCGGATCGCCGGCCGGCGGCGGGATCTCCTTGATGATCGCCTCGAGGACCTTGTCCACGCCGAGGCCGGACTTCGCGCTGATCGGGACCGGGTCCTCGAGGATCTTCAGCGTGTCGAAGATCTGCTCGGTGACCCCCTCCACGTCGGCCGAAGGCAGGTCCACCTTGTTGACGACCGGGACCACGCGCAGTCCGACCTGCTGGGCCAGCATCGCGTTGGCCAGCGTCTGCGCCTGCACCCCCTGCGTCGCGTCGACGACGAGGAGCGCCCCCTCGCAGGCGGCCAGCGCCCGGCTGACCTCGTAGGCGAAGTCCACGTGGCCGGGCGTGTCGATCAGGTTCAGGACGTACTCGGTCCCGTCGGGGGCGCGGTAGTCCATGCGGACCGCCTTCGCCTTGATCGTGATCCCGCGCTCGCGCTCGAGCTCCATCGAGTCCATGATCTGCGCCTGCATGTCGCGGCTCGAGATCGTCCCGGTCGCCTCGAGCAGGCGGTCGGCCAGCGTCGACTTGCCGTGGTCGATGTGCGCGATGATCGAGAAGTTCCGGATGCGGGACGTCGGGCTCACTGGCTCGATTCCAGGAGGCGGCGCACCTCGTCGGACTCCGCGCAGTTCAGGGCCTTCGCGACGATCTTCTTCATCGCCTCGTGCTTGAGCCCGCGCACGGCCTGCTTGACGCGCAGGAACATGCGCGGCGACACCGACATCGCGTCCACGCCGAGCCCGACCAGCAGGGGAACCGCGCGCGGATCCGACGTCATCTCCCCGCAGACTCCGACCCAGCGGCCTTTCGCATGCGCCGCGCGCACGACGTGGTCGAGCAGGCGCACGATCGCCGGGTGGTACGGGTCGTAGAGGTGCGTCACGTGCTCGTTGACGCGGTCGACGGCCAGCACGTACTGGATCAGGTCGTTGGTCCCGATTGAGACGAAGTCCACGTGGGGCAGGAACGCGTCGATCTGGATCGCGGTGGACGGGATCTCGACCATGATGCCGAGCTCGATCTCCTCCTTGAGCTCGACGCCCTCGGCCGCCAGCTCCGCGCGAGCCTGCTCGAGGAGCTTGCGCGCGGCGACGACCTCGCCGACCGACGAGACCATCGGGATCATCACGCGCGTCTTCCCCTTGGTCGACGCCTTCAGGATCGCGCGCAGCTGGGACTTGAAGAGGTCGAGATGACGCAGGAACAAGCGCACGCCGCGCAAACCCATGAACGGGTTCGTCTCGTTCTTCGGCCCCTCGATGCCGAGCATCGAGAGCCGGTCGCCGCCGATGTCGGCCGTGCGGATGACGACCTCGCGGCCGTCCATCGCCTTGACGACCGCCGCGTAGGCCTTCGTCTGCTCGTCCTCGGTCGGCACCTCGGCGCGGTTCAGGTACAGGTACTCGGTGCGGAAGAGGCCGATCCCGTCCGGCTGGAGCGAGACGATGCTCTTCAGGTCCTCCGGCGAGTCCAGGTTCGCCTCCAGGCGGAAGCCGCGGCCGTCCTGCGTGACCGCTGGCACTCCCTTGAGGGCTTCGAGCTGGCGCTCCTCGGCGAGCGTGCGCTGCTGGACTTTCTCGTACTTGGCGACCGTCTCCGGACCGGGAGAGATGATGACCATCCCCTGCTCGCCGTCGAGGATCACCGTGTCGCCGCTCTTGATCCGGCGGCTGACGTCGGAGAGGCCGACCACCGCCGGGATCTCGAGGCTCTGGGCCAGGATCGCCGTGTGCGAGGTCTTGCCGCCGAGGTCGGTCGCGAAGCCGAGGATCTTCGTCTCCTTGAGGCCCAGCGTGTCGGAGGGCAGGAGGTTGCGCGAGATCAGCACGCACTCGTGGTCGATCTCGGTCAAGCTCTTCTTCTGCCTCTTCATCAGGTGCAGGAGCAGGCGCTTGCCGACGTCGAAGAGGTCGTGCCGGCGCTCGCGGAAGAACTCGTCGTCCATCTTCTCGAACTGCCGGTTGACCGCCTCGAGCGCCTCGGAGAGCGCGAACTCCGCGTTGACGCCCTCCTCGAGGATGCGCTTGGGCACGTCGCGCGTGATCAGCGTGTCCTTCAGGATCAGGCGGTGCGCGTCGATCAGCTTCGCGTGCTGCTTGCCGAGGACCTTCAGCACCTTCTGCTCGGCCGCGTCGAGGTCGCGCAGCGTCGCCTTCTGCGCGAGCTTGAAGCGCGCGACCTCGTCCTTCAGCGCGTCGCGGCCGACCTCGACGCGCTCGACGACGATGTCCTCGTCCTCGACGACGTAGGCCTTGCCGATCGCGATGCCGGGGCTGGCGGCGATGCCCTTGATGACGATCACCTAGTCCTCATCGAACTTCCGGTCGAAGATGCGGGACAGGGCGGCGAGGGCCTCCGCCTCGTCGGGACCGTCGGCCCGGACCGTCAGTTGAGAGCCGCTCTCGGCGGCCAGCAGGAGCAGGCCCATCACGCTCTTGCCGTTGACCTCGAGCCCGTCCTTGACGACGGAGATCCGGCACTGGAACTTCGCGGCCTCCTGGACGAAGAGCGCCGCGGGCCGCGCGTGCAGGCCGAGCTTGTTGCCGATCGTCAGCGTGCGCTCCATCACGCGATCCATCCCGCGGCGAAGGCCGCCGCCCCGAGGACCGCCGCCGCCGCGACCTGCACGAGGAGAGGGACTCCCTTCCAGGACAGGAGCAGCCCGGCGGCCGCCGCGCAGGCCCCGCGCGCCGCCGCCGGCGCCGACAGGCCCGACGCCGCCAGGCCGAGCGCGGCCG
>JAGWRY010000415.1 GCA_028869495.1 Elusimicrobiota bacterium
CGCGAGGATCGCCGCCGGCGACCCCGACGGCGCGCGCCAGGCCCTCGCCGAGCCCGACCTGCGGCGCTGAGCCGTCAGGCGGCCGGCGCCGCCGGATGAAGCGCGGCCAGATCGCGGTACAGCAGGGTCTTGAACGCCGAGGACCAGACGCCGACCAGGAACCGCAGGAACAGGAAGAGCGCCGAGGCGGCGACCGCGAAAGGGATCACGAGCGCGTTCGGCGGGCGGAGGAGCAGCATGAGCGCGACGACGCCCAGCACCGCCCCGAACTTGAGGATCATGTCGCTCGCGGCCATGACGACGATCATCACGAACAGGTTGCCGACGACCTTCCCGACGTGCGCGGCCATGATCTCGTTGCTGCGCCGGAAGGCCTCCAGGCCCCGGCGATTCTCCAGGATCAGCGCCTGCGCGACGAGCAGAAAGCGCAGCAAGGCCACGACTCCCGGGACCACAAGGAGAAGGAGCCCCGCGAGGATCGCGAGCATGTCCAGCACGGTGACCGCGGCCAGCGGAAGGATCAGTCCGGCGCCGCGCCGCATCGCCTCCTCCGCACCCAGCGGCGCGTTTCGCGCGCGCGCGTCCAGGTCCAGGTACTTCGCCGCGTTGAAAAGGAGGCTGGCCGCGAACAAGGCCGCGGAAACGGCTCCGATCGCGAGGAGGCGGCCGCTCTGGCCGGCCTCCCAGGCCAGACGGACGGCGCGGGCGCTCGTCAGCCCGAAGCGGATGATGATCCACACGCAGGCCGTCCCCAGCGGAAGCATGAGCGCGACGACCAGGGCCGCGTAGGTCGCCAGGCCGTCGAGCGCCAGCTCCAGGCTGTCCCGAAGCAGGGCGCCGACGCCGCGCGGCGCCCCGCGATGAGCCGTCCTCGGCGGAAGAATCTTCATGCCGCTCCCGGCGCCGGCCGGGTCCGGGAAGTTTAGCCCCGGCGCCCCGGACGCGCAAGCCTCGACGCCGCAAAACAACGAGCGCCGGCGGAGGGTCCCCCGCCGACGCTCGCTCGCGAAGACGCCGCGCCGCTAGGCGATCGTGACGTTCTTGTTCAGGTAGACGTCCTGGATCGCGTTCAGGATCTGGACGCCTTCCTTCATCGGGCGCTGGAAGGCCTTGCGGCCGGAGATCAGGCCCATGCCGCCCGCGCGCTTGTTGATGACGGCGGTCTTGACCGCCTGCGCGAGGTCGCCGGCGCCCGACGAGGCGCCGCCAGAGTTGATCAGGCCCGCGCGCCCCATGTAGCAGTTGGCCACCTGGTAGCGGGTCAGGTCGATCGGGTGGTCGCTGGAGAGCTTCTCGTAGACGAGCTTGTGCGTCTTGCCGAAGTTCAGCGCCGTGTAGCCGCCGTTGTTCTCGGGCAGCTTCTGCTTGATGATGTCGGCCTCGATCGTCACGCCGAGGTGGTTGGCTTGGCCGGTCAGGTCGGCCGAGACGTGGTAATCCTTCTCCTTGGTCTTGAACGCGGAGTTGCGCGTGTAGCACCACAGGATCGTCGCCATGCCGAGCTCGTGCGCCTGACGGAAGGCCTGGCTGACCTCCCAGATCTGACGGCGCGACTCCGCGGAGCCGAAGTAGATCGTCGCGCCGACCGCGACCGCGCCCATGTCGTAGGCCTGCTTGACGCCGGCGAACATCGACTGGTCGTAGGTGTTCGGGTACGACAGGAACTCGTTGTGGTTGAGCTTCAGCACGAACGGGATCTTGTGCGCGAAGCGGCGCGACACGGCGCCCAAGACGCCCAGCGTGGACGCGACGCCGTTGGCCCCGCCCTCGATCGCGAGCTTGACGATGTTGGCCGGGTCGAAGTAGGCCGGGTTCGGCGCGAACGAGGCGCCGGCCGAGTGCTCGATGCCCTGGTCGACGGGCAGGATCGACACGTAGCCGGTGTGCGCGAGGCGGCCGTGCGCGTAGAGGGCCTCCAGGCTCTTCAGGACCGGCGTCGGGCGGTCGGAGAGCGCGTAGATGCGCTCGACCGAGTCCGGGCCCGGCAGGTGGAGCGACTCCTTCGGGATGGTCGTGCACTTGTGCTCGAGGAGCGACTTCGCGTCGGCTCCGAGCAGGGCTTCGAGATCGGCGGCGGCGTTCTTGGCGGCGACGGTCATGGCGGGCCTCCTTGCGGTCTTGGGGCGAGCTGCTTCTTATGATACGAAAATGGGGCGTTGCGACGCATCGGCCAGCCGGCTCACGAGCGCAGGGCCGGGATCAGCGACTTGATGCGCGGCAGGGCCTCCTCGGCGGCGCGCTCGCCGGCGCGGATGATCTCCTTGGCGCGGTGCAGCTCGGTCCACGAGTACTCCTTCAGGTCCGGGTGCAGGACGACGTGCGCGACGTCGAGGCGCGACTGCGCGACCTCGTATTCCATCGTGTAGATCATGTGGAAGAAGATCTCGATCAGGTTCGGCGTCTTCAGCAGGCCCGGCAGGGCGGCCTGGCCGATCGCCTTCAGCGAGACCGGCTGGTCGAGCAGGGACTTCGGGTGCCCGGGCGCGCCGCGGTGCGGACGGTCGCCGGCCGGCATCGTCAGGTTCACCGCGACCATCGTGTCGGCGCCGAGGTCGGCCAGCACGCGCGTCGGGACCGGGTTGACGAGGCCGCCGTCGACGAGATAGCGCCCCTGCCAGTGGATCGGCGCGAAGATCAGCGGCAGGCCGCAGGAGGCGCGGATCGCCTCGGCGACGCGGCCCGAGCGCAGGACGACCTCCTCGCCGGTCTCGATGTCGGCGGCGACGCAGGCGAACGGGATCGGCAGATCCGAGAATTCTCGCGAGCCGAGGTAGGAGCGGATGAAGCGGAGCAGGGTCTCGCCCTGGAAGAGCCCCGAGCGCGGCACGATCAGGTCCCAGAACAGGTTCTCGTAGACCCAGGCCGCGTCGATGCGGGTGGCCATCTCCTCGATCTCCTCCGGCTCGTAGCCGGCCGCGTAGCAGCCGGCGATCAGCGAGCCCATCGAGGTCCCCGCGATCAGGTCGACCGGGATCCCCTCGCGCTTGAAGACCTTGAGCACCCCGATCGTCGCGTGCCCGAGCGCCGCGCCGGTGCCCAGGGCGAGGCCCACGCGCACCCCTCCCAGGCGCCGCGCCAGGCGCGCCAGCGCCTCGCGCGTCTTCGGCGCGCCCTCGAGGGCCGCGTCCGCGCGCCCGCCGCGCGAGAGGGCGTCCGAGACCGAGGCGCCCCACGGCACCAGCACGCGCTCGGCGCCGACCAGAAGCGGAGCGTCCTCCGGCTCGAGGTCGCCGAGCCAGAGCCGCAGCAGGCGCTGGGGCTCGGGAGCCAGCGCCGGAATCTCGGCCTCCATCTGGCGGAACTGCGGCCGCATCGCGTCGCAGCCGGCCATCAGCACGCGGTCGGCCTCGGAGAGAGCCGCGCGCTCGACGTCGCCGCGCGCGCCCCCGCCCAGGCAGACCAGCGCGAAGTCGTGCCCGCCGCGCAGGGAGTTCAGGAACAGGTACAGGGAGCCGAACAGGCGGCCGCCGAGCGCCGCCGGCGACGCCGACAGGACCTTCAGCCCGGACGGGTGGGGCTGGGCCAGCTCGGCCAGCGCCGCGGGGTCGCGCAGGTTGGCCGCGCGCAGCTCGGCCTCGCCGACGACCGCGGGCTCGAGGCCGCCGGCGCGCGCGATCGAGCCGGGCTCGGGAGCCAGGTCGACGAGCAGGACGCGCTTGCGCGTCTGCGCGGCCAACTCCGAGGCCAGCGTCCAGGCGAGCAGGGCGCGGTCGGCGCGCGGCACGCCCGGGTCGAGCACGATCAGGTGCGCCTCCTCGGACGGGCGCGCGGCCGGCTGGCCCTGCGTGATCAGGCGTTGGGCGAGGATGCGCGACAGGTGCAGGAGGATCGCCGGATGCTCGCGCAGGATCTCCTCGAAGTCCTTGCGCGGCAGCTTCAGGAGCTCGCTCGTCGAGTCGAGGCGGACCGTCGACGTGCGCGGGATCCCGGTCAGCAGCCCGGTCTCGCCGGCGACGTCGCCGCGGGACAGGAACGCGACGACCGTCTCGACCCCGCCGAGCGTGCGCAGGCGCCGCGCCTGCCCGGAGACGACCAGGTACATCGCGTCCGGAGCGTCGCCCTCGCCGAAGAGCGTCGCGCCCTTCGGCAGGGACAGAGGCTGGAGGCGAGCGGCGATCTTGCCCAGGTCCTCGGGCGGAAGGCCCGCGAAGAGCGGGATGCGCTTGAGGAACGGCTCCCAGGACGGAATCTCTTCGGGCTTCAAGCGTTCGCTTTTAGTACAATCTCTTCCAGACGGCGCAGGCGAGCAGGCCGATGACGGTCTTCGAGTCCCGGATCTCCCCGCGACGCACCAGCTCCAGCGCCTTCTTGAACGGCAGCGTGACGCACTCCAGGAACTCGTCTTCGTCGGTGTCCATCTTGCCGGCCTTCAAGCCCTCCGCGACGAACATGTGCAGGACCTCGTTGGCGAACGCCGGCGTCGGCCAGAATTGGAGCAGGGGCGTGATCTTCCGGGCCGAGTATCCGGTCTCCTCCTTCAGTTCTCGCCGCACGCAGGACAGGGGCTTCTCCCGCGCGTCGAGCTTCCCGGCGGGCAGCTCCAGCGTGACCTCGCGGACCGGATGGCGGTACTGCCGGACCATCACGACGCGCCCGCCCGGGAGCAGGGGAACGATGCCGACGGCGCCCGGGTGGTCGAGGTACTCGCGCGTCGCGAGCTTGCCGCTGGGCAGGCGCACCGTGTCGAGCCGCAGGCCGACGACCCGCCCGCGCCAGACGGTCTTCTTGCGCACGAATCTCTCGATCAGACCCGCGTCCTGCATCGCCGCACATCCTAGCATTTGACCGCGACCAAACCCGAGTTCGTCCACCTGCACAACCACAGCGAGTACTCGCTGATGGACGGCGTGATCCGCCTGTCCGACGGCCACGGCAAGCCGTCGCAGACGCTGAAGGACCTGGCCGCCTCGGGGGCCAAGGGCTTCGCGGTCACCGACCACGGCAACATGTACGGCGCGATCGAGTTCTACTCGTGCGCGAAGGCGGTCGGCCTGAAGGCGATCCTCGGCTGCGAGATGTACATCTCCAAGGGCACGCGCTTCGACCGCGGCCACTCGCAGAAGGAGAACTGCCACCTGACGATCCTGGCCAAGAACTACGAGGGCTACCAGAACCTGATGGAGCTGAACTCGATCGCGTTCAAGGAGGGATACTACTACGACCCCCGGATCGATAAAGAGCTCCTCGCGAAGCACTCGAAGGGCCTGGTCGTGCTGTCCGGCTGCCTCAAGTCCGAGCTGAACCAGGCGATCCTCTCCGGGGACCTCGCGCAGGCCGAGAAGCTCGTCGCGTGGTTCCGCGACAGCCTCGAGCCCGAGTCCTACTACCTCGAGATCATGGACCACGGCCTCGAGAAGCAGAGGCAGGTGACGTCGGCGCTGCTGGAGCTCAACCGCCGCACCGGCATCCCGCTGGTGGCGACCAACGACTGCCACTACGCGCGCCCCGAGGACCACGACGCGCACGACGCGCGCGTCTGCATCGCGACCGGGCGCAAGCTCGCCGAGACCGAGCGCCTGAAGTTCGAGACCAACGAGTTCTACCTGAAGACCCCCGAGGAGATGCACAAGCTCTTCGGCGGCTTCGCGCCGCAGGCGCTGGCCAGCACGCTGAAGATCGCCGAGATGTGCAGCGTGAAGATCCCGATGGACCACCTGCTCCTGCCCGAGTTCAAGGTCCCCGAGGGCTTCACGCAGGACTCCTACCTCGAGCATCTCTGCCTCGAGGGCCTCAAGGAGCGCTTCCCCGCCGGCTATTCCCCCGACTACAAGGAGCGCCTCGACTTCGAGCTCGGCGTGATCCGCCGGATGGGCTTCTCCGGCTACTTCCTGATCGTCTGGGACTTCATCAACCACGCGCGCGAGATCGGCGTCCCGGTCGGCCCCGGGCGCGGCTCCGGCGCCGGCGCGCTCGTCGCCTACTCGCTGAGGATCACGAACGCCGACCCGCTCAAGCACAAGCTGCTCTTCGAGCGGTTCCTGAACCCGGACCGCAAGTCGATGCCCGACCTCGACATCGACTTCGCCGACACGGGCCGCGACAAGATCATCTCTTATGTCCGGCGGAAATACGGCGAGGACTGCGTCGCGCAGATCATCACGTTCGGCTCGCTCGGCGCCAAGCTCGTCGTGCGCGACGTCGGGCGCGTGCTCGACATGCCCCTGCCTCAGGTCGACGAGATCGCCAAGAAGATCCCGACGGGCCCGAACGTCCGCCTGCACGAGGCGATGCAGTCGCCGGAGCTGGCCGAGCTCGCGAAGGACCCGCAGGTCAAGCGCCTGCTGGAGCTGTCGCTGAAGCTCGAGGGCCTGAAGCGCCACACCGGCGTCCACGCGGCCGGGACGCTGATCACGAAGGAGCCGGTCCTGCGCTACACGCCGCTGGCGAAGGGCGCCAAATCCGACGTGTTCACGACCCAGTACGACGGGGACTGGTGCCCGAAGCTGGGCCTGCTGAAGGTCGACTTCCTCGGCCTGCGCACGCTGTCGATCATCGACGACGCGGTCAAGTTCGTGCGCGCGCGCAAGGACCCGAAGTTCGACATCGACCAGGTCCCGACGGACGACGAGAAGACCTTCGAACTGCTGCGCAGCGCGAAGGCCCTGGCCGTCTTCCAGCTGGACAGCCAGGGGATGCGCGACCTGCTGTTCCGCATCAAGCCGACCGGCTTCGACGACATCGTGTCGCTGATCGCGCTGTTCCGGCCGGGCCCGATGCAGTCCGGCATGCTCGACACCTTCGTCGAGCGCAAGCACGGGCGCGAGGAGGTCAAGTTCGACCACGCGCTGATGGAGCCGATCCTGAAGGACACCTACGGCTGCATGGTGTTCCAGGAGCAGGTGATGGAGATCTCGAAGAAGCTCGCGGGCTTCACGCCGGGCGAGGCCGACGGCCTGCGCAAGGCGATGGGCAAGAAGATCCCGGAAGAGCTCGAGAAGATGCGCGACAAGTTCGTGAAGGGCTGCGGCGTCAACAAGATCTCCCCGAAACTCGCGAACAAGATCTACGACCAGATGGTGAAGTTCGGCGGCTACGGCTTCAACAAGAGCCACTCGGTCGCCTACGGGATCGTCGCCTACCAGACCGCGTACCTGAAGGCGAACTTCCCGGTCGAGTTCATGACCGCGGTGCTGACCTCCGAGATCGGCCACTCGGCGATCGGCGCCGAGGACAAGGAGAACAAGCTCGTCACCTACCTCGACGAGGCCAAGCGGATGGGGATCAAGGTCCTCCCGCCCGACGCGGCGCGCTCCGAGGCCAAGTTCTCGATCGAGGGCGACGACATCCGCTTCGGCCTGCTCGCGATCAAGAACGTCGGCTCGGGCGCCGCCGACTCGATCGTCGCGGCCGCGCGCGAGAAGCCGTTCGCGAGCCTCGACGATCTCTGCGCGCGCGTCGACCTGCACGCGGTCAACAAGAAGACGCTCGAGTCCCTGGTCAAGGCCGGCGCCCTGGACGGCCTGCGCCCGGCCGAGCCGCCGGCCGCCGCGCGCGCGCGCCTGCTGGCCTCCGTCGACCAGTCGGTCGGGCGCCAGCAGAGGGTCAAGGCCGACCTCGACAAGGGGCAGGGGCTCCTCTTCGGCGCGGGCGCGGGCGGGGCGGCGGACGCGCCCGCCGCCGGCGGCGCCGCCGCGGCCAAGCCCCTCTCGGAGCACGACACGCTGGCTTTCGAGCGCGAGGTCCTCGGCTTCTACATCTCCGGCCATCCGCTGACGTCGGTCAAGGCCCAGCTCCGGGCCGCCGCGACGCACGAGATCTCCTCGCTGACCCCCGCGATCACCGAGCCGGTGCGCCTGGCCGGCATGATCAGCAAGATCCGCAAGATGATCTCGAAGAAGACCGGCGAGCCCTGGGTCATCTGCACGCTCGAGGACCTGACCGGCGAGATCACGATGCTCTGCTTCCCGCGACTGTACGCGACCGGACTGTCGAACCTGGCCAAGGTCGGCGCCCTGGTCGCCGCGGCCGGCCGCCTGTCCTTCCGCGGCGAGGACGCCGGCTCCGGCGCCCCGGAGCTGATCGTCGACGAACTGACCGCCCTCGACATGGCCGTCAGCCGCTACGCGAAGCGCCTGCGCCTGCGCTGCGACGGCACGGTCGGCGTCGAGACCCTCGAGGCCCTGCGCGACGCGCTCGAAGCGCACCGCGGGCCCTGCCCGGTCGTCCTGGAGCAGGAGACGCCGGAGGGGCTGGCCGTGCTGGAGATCGGCCACTCGGCGACGCTGAGCCAGGGGCTCTTCGAGGCCGTCGAGTCCCTGCTCGGCGAGCGCTGCTGGCGCATCGACGCCGGCGCCCCCCCGCCTCCCCGCCCTCCGGCGCGCCGCCCCCCCGGCCGCGCCCCCGCGGGCGGATGACGCCGTCAAAATCTGCTAGAATCCGGCGACCCTTTAAGGAGAGACATGGCCGATCAAAAGCGCATCCTGGTCGCCGACGACGATCCCGACCTTCTGGACCTGCTGAAGATGGACCTCGGCTTCCAGGGCTACGAGGTGCTGACGGCGGCCAACGGCAAGGACGCCCTGCAGGTCGCCCTCAACGAGACGCTCGACCTCGTCCTCCTCGACGTGATGATGCCCTACATCGACGGCTACCACGTCGCGTACGAACTGACGAACAAGCTCGGCTCGAAGGCCCCGCGGATCATGATCATGACCAGCCGCGACACCGTCAAGGAGAAGGGAATCGCGCTGATGAGCGGCGCGACCGAAGTATTACAGAAGCCTTTCGAGATGGCCAAGCTCCACGAGCGGATCTCCGCTGTGCTCGGCAAGCCGGCATGAGCGGCCGCCGCGCCGCCGCCGTGCGCCTGCTCTCGGCCGCGGCCGCCCTCCTGCTGGCGGCCGGCCCGGTCCTCGCCGCGGCCGACACGGTCGCCTCGCCGAAGATCCGCCCGCTCCACCGCCGCAGCTCGTACTCCGACGACAGCGCTCTCCAGCCCGACACCGAGGTCATCGACGCCCCGACGACCGGCGTGCTGACCAACTACGGCTACTCGACGCGCTCGCGCTTCTACGCGCAGGGCGGCATCCTCGAGTACCTGTCGTTCGGCGTCTACCCGGGCATCAACCTCGGCGCCTCGGGAGCGATCGACGGCCTGGTCGGCGCCGAGAAGCACGTGCGCATGCGCGCGCCGACCGCGCAGGTCAAGTGGCGCTTCTTCGACGGCGACGAGCAGTTGCCGTCGCTGGCCGCCGGCTTCGACGGACAGGGCTACGGCTACAACTCGGCCGAGCGCCGCTTCAACCAGCGCCAGCGCGGCTTCTACCTCGTCGCGACGAAGGAGATCGGCGTCCCCGGCTTCCAGATCCACCCGTCGATCAACGTCTCCGACTTCGACACGAACAGCATCTACGGCGCCCTGCCTCTGACGCTGAACATCCGCGACAAGGCCGAGATCCTGGCCGAGTGGGACAACATCGCCAACTGGCGCGACAGCCGGGCCAACCTCGGCCTGCGTGTGTTCCTGACCCCGAGTTTCAACGTGGACTTCGCCGTGCGCGCGATCGGCGCGGGCGGCTTCTACTCCGACGGCACGCGTCGCGGGCCCGAGAGAATCGTCGAGCTCAAGTACAGCAACAGCTTCTAGGAGGGCAGTCATGGCCAAACGCATCGCGATCCTGACCGGCGGGGGCGACTGTCCCGGCCTGAACCCGGCGATCCGCGGCGTCGTGCTGAAGGCCGCGAAGCTCGGCTACGAATGCCTCGGCGTCCAGGAGGGCTGGAAGGGGATGATCGAGGCCGACGCGCGGCCCCTCTCCCCGGACGACGTCCGCGAGATCGTCGTGAAGGGCGGCACGATCCTCGGTACCTCGCGCACGAACCCATACAAGAAGGACGGCGGCGTCGAGAGGGTCCTCGAGGCCTTCAAGACGCTGGGCCTGCACGCCCTCGTCGCGATGGGCGGCGAGGACACCCTCGGCGTCGCGGCCAAGCTGTTCAAGGAGAAGAAAGTCAACGTCGTCGGAGTCCCTAAGACGATGGACAACGACCTCAGCGCGACCGACTTCACGTTCGGCTTCGACACCGCCGCGACGATCGCGGTCGACGCCGCCGAACGCCTCGTCGACACCGGCCGCTCGCACCGCCGGGCGATGGTGCTCGAAGTCATGGGCCGCCACGCGGGCTGGGTCGCGCTCTACACCGCGATCGGCGCCGGAGCCGACTACCTGTGCCTGCCCGAGCGCCCGGTCGACGTCAAGGACCTGTGCGCGAAGGTGAAGGCCGCGCACGCGAAGAAAAAGGTCGCGCTCGTGGTCGCCTCCGAAGCCGTCGAGTTCGCCGGCGAGAAGAAGGACGAGAAGCTCGACGATTTCGGGCACATGCTCCTCAAGGAGCGCGGCGTCGGCGCGCGCCTGGCCAAGATGATCGAGGACGGGACCGGGATCGAGACGCGCCACGCGGTGATCGGCCACATCCAGCGCGGCGGCGCGCCGACCCTCTTCGACCGCATCCTCGGGACGCGCGCCGGCGTGAAGGCCGCCGAACTCGTCCACGCCGGCGAGTTCGGGAAGATGGCCGCCCTGAAGGGGACGGAGGTCGTCGCGGTCGGGCTCGACGCGGCGACCGCGAAGCTCAAGACCGTGACCCCGGACTGGCTCGATCTTTCGGACGACCTGATCTAGGCGGCCATGGCCCAGAACGAAACGCGCCGCTTCCAGCGCAAGACGGTCCTGATCAAGCGCACGCTGCAGCTCAAGTACATCCTGATGGTGTTCCTGAGCGTGCTCGTCGCGTCGATGATCGTCGGCGGCGACATCTACTACTCGCTGACCCGCACCCTGCTGACCGAGTGCCCGTCCGCGGCCGACCACGTCGCGCAGTTCAACACGATCCTGCTGGTCAAGACCTCGCTCTACCTGGGCCTGATGCTGCTGATCTCGCTCTACGTGTCGCACCGCTTCGCCGGGCCGATCTACCGCTTCGAGAAGAGCGCGCAGGCGGTCGGCGCGGGCGACCTCACCCACCGCGTGTCCCTGCGCACCGGGGACGAGCTGATGGAGCTCCAGGAGGAGTTCAACGGCATGGTCGCCGCCCTGCAGGTCCTCGTGCAGAAGGACCGCAACCTCGCCAAACGCCTGTCGGAGCGCGTCGGCGAGCTCGCGCGGGGACTCCCCGAGGACGCGGACGCCTTGCGCCGCGAGCTCGGCGAGCTGACGGTCGAACTCGACCACCTGACGTCGTCGTTCAAGGTCTAGATGAGGCTCTCGCGCGCCCTCGCCGCCCTTCTCGCCGCCTCGCTCCTCGCGGGTCCCGCGCGGGCGCAGGCCCCGGATCAGCCGACGCCGGGCTCGCCGGAGCGCGTCTACACGCTCGACGACGCCCTGCGCCTGATCCGCAACGACCCGCAGCTGCAGTCGGCCCAGCAGGACGTGATCATCGCCGACTCGCGCGTGACCGAGTCCGAGCTGCGCTTCCTGCCGGACATGGGCCTGCAGGCGAGCGCTTCGAAGTTCCACTCGATCTATCCGTTCTCGCTGTCGCAGGACTTCCGCAACATCCTGCTGTTCCCGAACACCCCCGAGAACATCTATTCCAGCCGCGCCTACTTCAACCTCCCCCTCTACGAGGGCCAGCGCACGCTGAACACCTACCGCCTCGCCAGCGCCGCGCAGAAGCAGGCCCTCGCGCGCCGCGACTCGGTCAAGATGGACCTGACCCTGCAGGTCAAGGAGGCCTTCTACGGCCTCCTCTTCGCGCAGGAGAAGGACTCGGAGTCGAGCGCGGAGCTGGCCGCCGTCAAGCGCTACGCGGCCGAGGTCAAACCGGGCGCCTGGCAGGCGATCGAGGCCGAGGGCGCCGCCGACGAGGCCGCGGCGCGCGCGTCGCAGGCGGCCCACGACCTGCAGGCCGCGCGCCTGGCCTTCCTGAAGTCCCTGAACCTCGAGCTCGACACGCCGTTCCGCGTCCAAGGGACGCTGAAGACGGAGCCGGTGAAGATCCCCGTCGAGCGCGCGGTCCTCTGGGCGATGGAGCTGCGCCCCGAGCTGCAGTCGCAGACCTACAAGGCGCAGATGGACGCGATCGGCGTCCACCTCGCGATGGGCCGCCGCTACCCGACCGTCTACCTCGCCGGCGACTACGAGCTGACCGCGCAGAGCTTCCCGCTCGACAAGAACAACTGGGACCTGACGATCGGCGTGAAGCTCCCGTTCACCTACGACCTGTGGAGCCAGCTCCAGCAGAAGCGCGCCGAGCAGAGGCAGGGCCAGCTGACGCGCTCCGAGCTCCAGGACAAGGTCCGCCTCGAGGTGCACCGCGCCGCCGCGAGCCTCGACTATTGGCAGCAGGAGTTCCCCCGCCGCGAGGCGCAGTGGAAGCGCCTGCAGGAGCTCTACGACGCGGCGAAGGACAAGCCCGGCACGCCGCTGGACAAGATCCGCGCGCGGGAGAGCCTGCTGGACCTGCGCCTGTCGTACCTGACCGCCGTGACCCAGCATCTCCTGGCCCGAGCGAGGCTCGCGAGAGCCGTGGGCCGGGAGATCGCCCCGTGACCCGGCGGCTGGTCCTCCTCCTCCTCGCCCTCCTGCCGGTCGCCGCCTCGGCCGCGCCCGACCTCTCCGCGGACGCGCTCCTGCGCGAGCATCTGTGGCGCGAGGTCCGCGCGGCCCCGGTCGGACGGCGCCAGAAGGTCGGACTCGTGCTGTCGGCCGGCTCCCTGCGCGGGACCGCGCACGTAGGCGTCATCAAGGTCCTGCAGAACGCGGGCTTCCCGATCGACGTCGTCGCCGGGACCTCGATGGGGGCCGTCGTCGGGGCCTTCTACGCCGCCGGCGTCCCGGTCGACCGCATGTGGACGATCGCCGAGGAGCTCAAGCTCCACACGGGCAGCAACCTCTCCGGCCGCCACCTGATCTCGCTGTTCTTGTTCGACCGCCTGCTCTCGTCGGCCAACACCGCGCGCCTGATCCGCCGCGACCTCGGGGACACGACCTTCGACCGGCTGAAGAAGCCGTTCGCCTGCGTCTCGATGGACATCTACACCGGCGAGGCGATCATCTTCCGCGACGGCGACGTCGCGACCGCGGTGCGCGCGAGCATGAACCTCCCCGGCATCTTCCAGCCGCTCGAGTACCGCCACCGCTACCTGGTCGACGGAGGCGTCGTCGACTACATCCCGGTCGACGTCGCGCGCCTGCTCGGCGCGCAATGGACGATCGCCAGCGTCACGCAGAACGACTACACGGCCGTGCGCCCGAAGAGCGTGCTGGACGCTCTCGAGCAGGTGATCGACATCCGCGGCTCGTACCTGGCGCGCGAGCAGATGAAGAAGGCGAACTTCCTGATCGAACCGCCGGTCGGCGACATCGGGATGTTCGAGGAGAAAAAGATCCCGGAGGCTCTCGAGAAGGGCGTCATCGAGGCCACGCGGCGGCTGCCCGCGGCCGAGGAGAGCCTGATCCTGGCCTCGATCCCGGACATGGCGCCGGATTGGGAGCCGCCCGCGACGGCGGCGGGAGCCCGCCGGTGAGGCGCGCGCTGCGCCGGACCGCCCTGCTCGCGGCGCTGGCCGCCGCCGCCGTTCCCGCGCGCGCCTGGCGCCTGTTCGGCGAGCCGTCCGACGGCCGGATCCGGCCGGTCCAGGCTCTCAGCGACGCCGGCAAGGCGAAGCAGGTCGTCGCCGCGCTGACGCCCGACTTCATCGCGACCCTGCGCGGCACCGACCTGCGCCAGGCCTACGTGCTGATGGGCGACAACCTCCAGATCCTCGGCAAGCCGGCCGAGGCGCTCGGCTACTACCAGCTCGGCGTCGGCCTGTTCCCGAAGAACGTCGACCTGCTGACCCGCCTGGGAGACCTCCTCCACCGCAACGGCCTCGACGCGCGCGCCCGGCCCTATCTCAAGCGCGCGCTGATCTACGAGCCCCGCCACTGGGTCGCGCACATCGACCTCGCGCAGATCGCCGCGCGCGACGGCTTCTACGAGAAGGCCGCCGCGCACTACGAGGTCGCCTTCGAGGCGCCCGAGGTGCTCAAGCGCCCCGACGTCTGGCGCGAATACGCCGCCGTGCTGATGAAGCTGGGCGAAGACAAGACCGCCGAGCTCGCCCTGCGCAAGTCGCTGGAGCTGGAGCCGAAGAGCGCCGACGCGCACGTCCTGCTCGCCTTCGTCCGCCGCGACGAGGGCAACGTCGACGAGGCCGCGCTCCAGCTCGACCAGGCCGCAGTCCTCGGCGCCGGGGTCGGCGCCCTGCGCGCGAAGGCCCTGCTCCTGCTCGACGCCGGCCGCCCGACGCAGGCCCGCGCGGCCGCCGAGGAGGTGCTGAAGACCGTCCCCGGCGACGCGGCCGCGCTCTGGGTCGTCGCGCGCGTCCGGCTGGCCTCCGGCGACTACGCCGGCGCGGCCGCCGCGCTGTCGCGCGCGCGCCAGGCCGCGCAAGGCGACGGCTTCGCGCTGAAGGCCGACGAAGCCCTGAGGGACGCGGCGCTCGCGCGCGCCGCGGACCGCGCGTCGCGATGAAGCTCCGCTTCTGGAAGCTGTCCGGGGCCGGCAACGACTTCGTCCTGCTGGCCGGCCGGCGCGGGAGCGCGGCGCTCGCGCGGCGCCTGTGCTCCCGCCGCGCCGGGATCGGCGCCGACGGCCTGCTCGGCCTGACGCGCCGGGGCGGGCGCCTGCGCCTCGACTACCGCAACGCGGACGGCTCGTCCGCCTTCTGCGGAAACGGCACGCGCTGCGCGGCCCTGTGGGCCGCCGCCCACGGCTGGGTCCGCGGGCCCCGCTTCGTCCTGCACACCGCCCGCGGACCGCTCGGCGCGCGCCTGTCCGGCCGCGGACGCGCCTCGATCTCGATGCCCGTCCCGCGTCGGATGCGGCTCGCCCGGCGCCTGAAGGTCTTCGGGCGGACCGTGACCGTCCACTTCGTCGAGGTCGGCGTGCCGCACGCCGTCGTCTTCGTGCCGGACGTCGAGAGGGCCGACTTGGGCGGCCTCGGACGCGCGCTGCGCTTTCACAAGGCCTTCGGCCGCGCCGGCGCGAACGTCGATTTCGTCCAAGTCCGCGGCCGGGCGCTGCTCCTGCGCACCTACGAACGCGGCGTCGAGGGCGAGACCCTCGCCTGCGGGACCGGCGCCGTCGCCGTCGCCGCCGTCGCGCGGGCGCTGGGCCGGGTCGGGGACCGCGCGCGCGTCCGCGCGCGGGGCGGCGTCCTGGACGTCGAGCTCGGCGCGGGAGCCCGCCTCGAGGGGCCGGGAGAGACCGTCTTCACCGGGGAGGTGGACTTGTGAGATTCGAGGGCTCGTATTGCGCGCTGGTCGCGCCGTTCGACTCGGAAGGGCGCCTGGACGAGGACGCCTATCGCGATCTGATCCGCCGCCAGGTGAAGGGCGGGAGCGCGGGCCTGGTGCCCTGCGGCTCGACCGGCGAGGCCGCGACCCTCCTGCGCGAGGAGCACCGCCGCGCGATCGAGATCTGCTGCGAGGAGACCCGCGGGGAGGTCCCGGTGATCGCCGGCGTCGGCACGAACGCGACTTGGCGGGCCGTCGAGGCCGCGCGCGAGGCCGAGAGCCTCGGCGCCGACGCCCTGCTCGTCCTGCTCCCGTACTACAACAAGCCGACGCAGGAGGGCCTCTACCTGCACCTGCGCGCCGTCGCGCGCGAGACGCGCCTGCCCGTCGTCGTCTACAACATCCCCGGGCGCACCGCCGTCAACCTGGCCCCGGCGACCCTCGCGCGCCTGGCCAAGGACTGCCCGAACGTCGCCGCCCTCAAGGACGCCGCGGGAAGCCTCGACCAGACCTCGGAGACCCTGCGCCTGTGCGGGCCGCGGCTGACCGTGCTCTCCGGCGACGACTCGCTGACGCTCCCGATGATGTCGGTCGGCGCGCGCGGCGTCGTGTCGGTCCTGGCCAACGTCGCGCCGAAGGAGACCGCCGCGCTCGTGTCGCTGTTCCTCAAGGGCGAGACGCGCAAGGCCGCCGCCCTGCACGCGCGCCTCTACCCGCTGATGAAGGCCCTGTTCGTCGAGACCAACCCGATCCCGGTGAAGGCCGCCCTCGCGATGATGGGCCTCTGCCGCCCCGAGCCGCGCCTGCCGCTGACGCCGCTGTCGGCGGACGCGCGGCCGGTCCTGCGCAAGGCGCTCAAGGACCTCCGGCTGATCTAGCCGCCGCCCGGCTAGACCTCGTGGCCGATGGCCTTGCTCAGCGGCTTGTTGGCCGCGAAGAAGATCAGGCCCGCCCCGACGCCCAGGCCGGTCAGCAGGTAGAAGAAGGCCTCCTTCGGCATCGAGCTGTAGAAGCTCCCGATGAAGCCGGCCAGGTAGTTGCCGAAGAAGCTGGACAGGAACCACATGCCCATCAGCATGGAGACCATGCGCGCCGGCGCCACCTTGGTCACCAGGGACAGGCCGATCGGCGACAGGTAGAGCTCGCCCATCGTCAGC
>JAGWRY010000416.1 GCA_028869495.1 Elusimicrobiota bacterium
CGCCCGGCGCCGCGTCGCCCAGCGCGGCTCGGCCCAGGGGCCCGGCAGCGAAGAGCATGCGCGCCGTCCACGCGCCGGCGTTCTCCGCCACGACGCGGGCGGAGAACGGCGCGCCGCGGAAGATCCGCTCCGGCGGCTCCAGGCGGGCCGACAGGCCGCGCAGGTTCAGCGCGGCCGCCGCGGCGCTCAGGATCAGCGCGGCCGCGGTCGCCGAGAACAGCAGGTAGATCAGGTTGTTGCCGGTCGAGGCCGCGGCGAACAGCGCGAAGCCCGTCAGCGCGACGGCGAACAGGCCCAGCCGCGTCGGGCGCATCGCGGCCTCTTCAGGGAGCGCGGACCGCGCGCAGGAGCTCGGCGACGACGCCCTCGGCCTCGTCCACGCGCGCGACGCCGTAGAGGCTCGTGTCGAGGAGCAGGCGGTGCGCGACGACCGGCACCGCGGCGGCCTTCACGTCGTCGGGAACGCAGTAGTCGCGGTCGCCGGCGACCGCGAGCGCGCGCGCCGCGCGCATCAGCGCCAGCGTGCCCCGCGGGGAGAGCCCCAGGCGCACCCCCTTGGCCTCGCGCGAGGCCTCGGCCAGGCGCACCGCGTAGTCGAGGAGCGCCTCGTCCACGCGCACCGCGTCCACGCGCGCCTGGAGCGCCAGCACCTGCTCGCGCGTCAGCACGGGCGCCATCTCTTCGACGGTGGCCGGCCGGTCGCGCTCGCGCAGGATCCTGAGCTCGTCCTCGCGCGTCGGGTAGCCGATGCGCACGCGCATCAGGAAGCGGTCGAGCTGGGCCTCGGGGAGCGGGAAGGTCCCGTGGTACTCGACGGGGTTCTGCGTCGCGATGACCAGGAACGGGTCCGGGAGCGCGTGCGTCTTGCCGTCGATCGTCACCTGGCCCTCGCTCATCGCTTCCAAGAGCGCCGACTGCGTCTTCGGCGTCGAGCGGTTGATCTCGTCGGCCAGCAGCACGTGGCTGAACACCGGCCCCGGCTTGAAGTCGAAGCTCCCCTCCTTGGGATCGTAGACCGAGAGCCCCAGGATGTCCGACGGAAGCAGGTCGTTGGTGAACTGGATGCGCCGGAAGGTGACGCCGAAGGCGCGCGCCAGAGCCACGCCGAGCAAAGTCTTGCCGATGCCCGGCACGTCCTCGATCAGCAGGTGGCCGCGCGCGATCAGGGTCGAGATCGTCAGCTTGACCGCCTCGGGCTTGCCGACGAAGACCCTGGCGACCGCCTCGATCAGCGGCTTGACGGACGGAACGGACGCCTGCGAGGAAGACGGCATGACCCCCTAAGTATGGGGTCGGACCGTTATTTTGTCAACGAAAGATTGAGTCGACGTCAACAGACTGTCCGGCGTTCATTCAAGGGGACGCCGTCCGCCCCGTCCCCGCCGGGACCGCGCGCCATCGAGGCGCGCTCGGGTCGCTCGGCGGCATACGGAGGAACGACGGCTTGCCGTCCTTCGCTCCACGTCCCGCCGGGGTCGGGGCGAACGCCGGTCTCTCGGACGGCCGTCGGCCGACGCCGGTCTCCTCGCCGTCCCCATTCTCGCAGAGTCGCCGTTCGTCGCGTCCTTCGGCGGGACGTGGAGCGAGGACGGCGGGTCGGCCGATCCCGCCTTCCGCCGCCGAGCGACCCGAGCGAGGGTCGAACCCGAGCGATCCCGCCGAAGGACGCGACGAACGGCGGCCCCTTGAACGGACGGAAAATGCCGCGCGTCAGCGCGCGAGGCGGCGCAGGGCGTCGCCGGCGCCGGCCAGGCGCAGGTAGGACCAGCACCAGGCGCGGTAGAAGGCGCCGAAGGCCCGGCCGCGCAGGCGCGACCAGGCGGTCGGCGCCGCCGGCTCGAAGGAATCCTTCGAGAGCGCGGCGACGACCTTCGGGTCCGGCGAGATCACGCGGTAGCCTTCCTGGAAGCTCTCGACGACGAGCTCGCGCGACGGGGGCAGGGAGAACTGGAAGGCCTCGATCTTGTCGAGGCGGTTCTCGGTCCAGTTCCTGTCCAAGGCCGCGCTGAAGGGCGCGATGGCCTGGGAGCCGCCGTCCTGGGTGACCAGCTGATAGTCGATGTCGCTCTTGGGCGTGGACTGGCCGATCGCGTAGGAGCCGAGCAGGATGACGGCGACGAGCTTCTTGCCCTGCGGCAGGCCCGCGTTGACCTCGGCGATCGAGCGGAGCGCGGCGTCCTGGAAGGAGGCCAGGACCGGCGCCTGGCGCTCGGCGCGGTGCGCGGCGATCTCGGCGAGGTGCGCGCCGGTCAGCAGGGCGTCCAGGCGCGGGACGACCTCGTCCGGGGCCGCGGTGCCCAGGTCGAAGGGCATGCTGAAGGCCAGCTTGCGGTAGTTGCTCGGCCGCTGGGCCGGGACGTAGGCGTCGACGCGGTCGAGATAGCGGCGGAAGGCGGCGCGGGTCGCGGCGTCCCGCGGGAAGCGGCGCGCGAAGACCTTCTCCGCCTCGCGGCGGATCGTCGCGCGGTCGGCGACCTCGAAGCCGGCGGTCGTCACGCGGCCCGAGTAGGCCTTGACCCGCCAGTCGAGCCACAGGCCCTCGAGGCCGCGGACCGCGCGCGGCTTTCCGGCGGTCGCGGTCTCCTGGTCCTTGATCATGCCGCGCAGGAGCTTCACGCGCGACGTGAAGAAGAACTTCGCCGTCTCCCAGTGCGCGGAGCGCAGGAGCTTGCGCGCGGAGGAGGCGGGCATCCCGCCGTCCCAGAGATCGTCCGAGGGGCCGACGGCGGCTTGGGAGAGCTGTTCGCTCGCGCTCGGCGCCTCGGCGCGGGCGGGGGCCGGGCGAATGTCCTTCTCGGGAGCGGCGGCGGCGGGAACGGCGGCAGGCAAGACCGGCGCGGCAGGCGCGGGCAAGACGGCGGCAGCAGCCGGAACGGGCGCGGCGGCGTCCGCCGGCGCGGCAAGCGGGGCGGCGAG
>JAGWRY010000417.1 GCA_028869495.1 Elusimicrobiota bacterium
CAGCGCCGCGCGCAGCCCGGCCGCGCCGCCGAAGTCCTGGACGCCCGCCTCGAAGCGCATCGGGGCGTCCAGATACTCCGCCTCGGGCGTCCCGGTCTTGCCGTCCCAGCGCAGGCTCTTGATCGTGCCGCCGCCGACCTTGTAATGCCGCAGGCGGTTGAGCTCGGTCTCGCGGCCCCACAGCACGCCGATCCCGAAGGGGCCGCCCAGCTTGTGGGCCGAGAACGCGATGAAGTCGGCGCCGAGCGTCGACGCGTCCTCCAGGTGGCTGCCGAGGTACTGCGCGTCGTCGACGAAGACGCGCGCGCCGCGGCGCCGCGCGATCTTCGCGGCTTCGGCGGCGGGCGTGACGCCGCCGATCACGTTCGACGCGTGCGTGATCGCGAGGAGCGCGGTGCGCTCCGAGACCAGCGACGCGAGGCGGTCCAGGTCGAGGCGCCCCTCGTCGGTCGGGCAGACCTTCAGCTCGATCTCGCCGCGGCGCGCGGCCTCCAGGAAGGGCAGCGCGACCGCGTTGTGCTCGAGGTCGGTGATCACGACCTCGCGGCGCTCGTCGTCGTACGGGAACGCGCGCGCGACCAGGTTCGCGGCCTCGGTCGTCCCCGACGTGAAGACGATCTCGGAAGCGCCGTCGGCTCGGACGAACTCCGCGGCGGCGCGGCGCGCGGCCTGGAACTCCTCCTCGACCTGCTGGCTGAGCAGATGCGTCGAGCGCTTGCCGCCGCAGCCGCCCCAGTCGGCGTAGAAGGACGCCAGGCGCTCGGCCACCGCGCGGGACTTCAGCGCGGTGCACGCGCTGTCGAGGTAGACGAGACGCCGCCCCGAGATCTCGCGCGCGAGCACCGGGTAGCGCGCGCGCAGGGCCGCGACGTCCAACGCGGCGGCGGGAGGAGCGGTCTTCACAGGGCCCCGTACACCTCGATGTAGTCCTTGCGCGGCCCCGGGCAGGCGTCGCGCATCGCGCAGCCGTCGCAGTCGGCGACCTGCTGCTTCTCGGCCAGGTGGCGCCCCGGCGTCCGCTCGCGCATCTTGCGGTAGTCGGCGTGATGGTCCTTCCAGTCCAGCACGAAGCAGACCGGGATGTGGTCGACGTCGAAGTTCACGCCGAGCCTCTCGCAGAGCCGGAACGCGCGGTTCAGGTAGGGCGCGGCGTCGCGGAAGGCCGGCATCACGAGCCGGTTGTTCTTCGCGCGGCCCATGCCCTTCACGTACGAGAACTGGATCCACGCGACGCCGGCCAGCTCCGCGGCGGCGAAGCGCACGAAGTCCTCGGCGTTGCGGTAGTTGAGCTCGCAGACGATGTAGTTGAGGCGCACCGGCTTCCCGAGCGCCAGCAGGCGGCGCACGCCGCGCACGCGCGCCGCGAAGGCGCCCGGGGTCTCGGTGACGGCCGTGTCGAGCTGGGGCGAGTGCGCGGAGAAGTTCACGTTCCAGAAGTCGATCAGGCCCGCGAGCTGGGCGAGGCGCCGCGGGTCCCACTTCTCGACAAGGACCGCGTTGGTCTGGAACTCGACGACCTTGCCCAGCTTCTTGGCGTGCGCGGCGATCGCCAGGACCTCGAGCGGCTCGCGCAGCATCGGGTCGCCGCCCGAGATCTGCACGTGCCCGGTCGCGTCGTCGGAGATCTCCTTCAGCAGGCCCGCGAGCTCGTAGCCGCCGGTGCGCCCCTCGGACGAGCAGAAGACGCACTTGATGTTGCAGGAGCCGTTGATGGGAAGGTGGAGGGCCACGTCAAGCCGCCCGGGACGCCGCGCCCCGGATCAAAGGTTGCAGCCGCCCGGAGGGCAGCTGCAGCAGAGGGCGTCGATGGTCGTCTGCTGTCCGGTCGAGTCCTTGTAGAAGTTGCCGGCCGTCACGTAATAGTTGTACATGCCGCCGATCGTGGTGACGTAGTCGCCGGACGGGCAGATGCCGACCTGGTTCGGCGTCACGTTGACCGAGTAGCAGCCGTCGTTGGAGGTGAAGACGCTTCCGCGGACATAGCTGTTGAAATTCGCGGCCCCGATGTTCCCGTTGACGTCGAGCTCGTCCCAGACGCCCACCTTGCGGACGCCGCCGCCGGAGTTGTTGCCCACGATCATCAGCGTCTGGTACGAACCGTTATCGTTGTAGATCGCCGCGCCGCCGGCGCCGGTGCCAGCGCTCCCCCAACCCGCATAACCGCTGGGGACATAGGCGCCGCCATCGTACAGGGCGCCCGAGGCGCTGATGTTGCCCGTTCCCGCGTTTCCCCACGAGCCGACGGAAAGCCCGCCGGTGCCCATGGCGATGTTGCCGTACATGGCCGTGCCGTTGGTCCAGGAATTGTTCGGGTTGATGCGGAGCCAGTCGGCGGCGTTGCCCTCCACGATTTCATAGCCCGAAGAATTGTAGATGCCGGTGCCCTGCACGCGAATGGTCCCGTTGACGTCCAGCTTATAAGTCGGGCTCGCGGTCCCGATGCCGACCGAGCCGCCGTCGCGGGCCAGGTAGGTGCTGCCCGTCGTGACCATCTTGGTGTAGATGCCGGACGGGGCCGGATAATAGGTGCTGAGGGTCAGGTCCTCGGAGGCCAGTTGGGGCGCCGCCGCCAGGACCAGGCAAGCGGCCAGAGCCCAGCGCGCGGTGCGCTGGCTCATGCGCAGATCGAAATGAACGGTGATCTCGGCCATCTCCTCTCCGAACCTCTCCGGGGCAGTGTAACAGGGGGCTGAACCCTTGTCAAGGCTGCCTCCGTCGAGGATCAGCGGGACGGGCGTGACGCCGGCGCGGCCAGGCCTAGGGCGGGCAGGGCCCGGCCCAGCAGGGCCGCGCGCGAGCCCGGGGACAGCGCGCCCGGGCGCAGGGCGTCGCGCACGCAGCCGAGCGCCCCGGGCAGGTCCAGGTCGTCCTCGAGGCGGGCCCGGAAGCGCAGGAGATAGGCGGCCAGCGCGCGCGGACTGGGCGCCAGCGCGGCCCCCTCCGCGGCGCGCGAGAGGAAGGCCTCCCGCTCCGCGCGCGCGGCCGCCAGCGCCTCCCAGGAGAAGGCGAGCGGCTCGCGGTAGCGGGCCGTCAGGCACAGGAAGCGGTAGTCGTCGAGCGAGAAGCCCCGCGCGGACAGCGCCTCGGGCAGGGGCGCGGGCTCTCCCGGGGCCGGCCCCGTCTTCAGCCAGGCCCGGTCCGGGGCAGGCGCCTCCCCGCCGACGCGGATCTCGTCGCCGGGGCGCGGCTCCAGGCCCAGGAAGCGCAGGGCGCCGCGCAGGGACGCGGCGACGGCCGCCTCGCGCGGGCTCGTCCCGGCCTCCTCGACGCCGACGGCCGGCGCCGCCGCGGGGACGAGCTCCCGTTGGGCGCCGGCGCGGGGATCGTGGAAGCGGAGCCGCATTTTCTAATGATACAATACGCGCCGTGACCGCCGCGCGCCGCTATCCGGAGACCGGCGTCTTCTACCGCGCGCTCGACCGCGAGCTGCCCTTGATCGAGCGCGGGGAGGGCTGCTGGCTGATCGACGACCGGGGCCGCCGCTACCTCGACGCCTGCGGCGGCGCCTACGTGGCCAACCTCGGCCACGGCGTGGCCGAGATCGCCGACGCGGTCGCCGCGCAGATGCGCCGCGTCGCCTACGTCAACGGCACGGCCTTCACGAACGAGCCCGCCGAGGAGCTCGCCGCCGAACTGCGGACGCTGAACCCGAAGGGCCTCGACTTCGCGTACTTCCTGTCGTCGGGCTCCGAGGCGGTCGAGGCGGCGCTCAAGCTCGCGCGCCAGCACTGGGTCGAGCGCGGGCGGCCGGCCAAGCACAAGATCGTCGCGCGCACGCCCGGCTACCACGGCAACACTTTGCTCGCGCTGTCGGCCTCGGCGCGCGAGCACTACAAGAAGCTCTACGGGCCGTGGCTGGCGCCGGTGACGATGATCCCGGCGCCCTACGCGTACCGGCGCGCGCCCGACGACCCGGCGATGACCGCGCGGGCCCTCGAGGACGCGATCCTGAAGGAGGGTCCCGACTCGGTCGCGGCCTTCATCGCCGAACCGGTCGGCGGCTCCTCGACCGGTGGCGACGTCCCTCCGCCGGACTACTTCCGGCGCGTGCGCGAGATCTGCGACCGCCACGGCGTCCTGCTGATCGCCGACGAGGTCCTCTGCGGCTGCGGCCGCACCGGCGAGTGGTCGGCGATCGCGCGCTTCGGGGTCCGCCCCGACATCCTGACCCTCGGCAAGGGCCTCTCCGGCGGCTACGTGCCGCTGTCGGCGGTCGTCGCCACGCGCGAGGTGCTCGACCCGATCGCGCGGGGCTCGGGCGCCTTCAAGCACGCGCAGACCTTCTCGCACTCGCCCGCGATCTGCGCGGCGGGGCTCGCGGCGGTCCGCTACATCAAGAAGCACGGCCTCGTCGAGCGCTGCGCGCGGATGGGCGAGGTCCTGCAAAAGAAGCTCGCCCCGCTGAGGAACCTGCCCGCCGTCGGCGACGTGCGCGGGATCGGCCTGCTGGCCGGCGTCGAGTTCGTCGCCGACAAGAAGACGAAGGCCCCGTTCCCCCGCTCGCTGAAGTTCGCGGAGTCCTTCGTCGCCGCCGCGCGCGAGTCCGGCCTCGTCGTCTGGTCGAACGTCGGCCATGCCGACGGCGAGAACGGCGACCTCGCGATGGTCGCGCCCCCCTTCGTCGTGTCGGACGCGGAGATCGACGAGATCGCCGCGCGCTTCAAGACCGCGCTCGAACTCACCCTGGAGGCCTGCCATGTCCGCCGCTAGCGCCCAGTCCAAGATCACCTACACGTCGGCCGACGCCGACATGACGGAGTTCCACAAGTCCTTCGACGCGGCCCTGAAGGCCGTGCGCGCGAAGGCCGGCAGGACGCACCCGCTCTACATCGACGGCAGGCCGGTCGAGGCGAAGGAGACCTTCGAGAAGGTCTCGCCGATCGACACGACGCGGGTCCTGGGCCGCTTCCAGGCCGCCGGCGCCGAGCACGTCGACGCCGCGGTCAAGGCCGCGCGCGCGATCCAGAAGGCCTGGGGCGCGCTGCCGTGGCAGGAGCGCGTGCAGACCCTGCGCAAGGCCTCCCACCACATCCGCGCGCGCAAGTTCGAGATCGCGGCGGTCGTCGCGCTCGAGGTCGGCAAGAGCCGCCTCGAGGCGATGGGCGACACCGAGGAGGCCGCCGACCTGATCGACTACTACTGCAAGCAGGTCGAGGCCGCCGACGGCTACGTGAAGCCCCTCGGCAAGCTGATGCCCAACGAGAACACGCGCTCGGTCCTGCGTCCGTACGGCGTCTTCGCCTGCATCGCGCCGTTCAACTTCCCGATCTCGCTGTCGACCGGGATGTCCGCGGCGGCCCTCCTCGGCGGCAACGCGGTCGTCTACAAGCCGTCGATCGAGGCGCCGTGGACCGGGCTCCTGCTCTGGGAGTGCTTCAAGGCCGCCGGCATCCCGGGCGGTCTCTTCCAGTACCTGACCGGCGGCGGCGCGACGACCGGCGACGCGCTCTGGCGCCACCCGGGCGTGGACGGCGTCGTCTTCACCGGCTCGAAGGAGGTCGGTCTGCGGGTCTACCGCGAGTTCTCGGCCCGCTACGTGAAGCCCGTGCTGATGGAGCTCGGCGGCAAGAACCCGACCTACGTCGCCGAGACCGCGAACCTCGACGACGCGGCCTCGGGCGTGATGAAGTCCGCGTTCAGCCTGCAGGGGCAGAAGTGCTCGGCCTGCTCGCGCGTCTACGTCCACGAGAAGGTCTACGACGCGTTCGTCGCCAAGCTGCTCGAGAAGACGAAGGCGATCAAGATCGGCGACCCGACCGAGAAGGACGTCTACTTCGGCCCGGTGGTCCACGAGCGCGCGCTGAAGACCTTCCTGGAGGCCGCCGCGTCGGCCCGCAAGGGCGGCCGGGTCCTTCTCGGCGGCGAGCGCCTGAAGGGCGGGCTCTTCGACAAGGGATGGTTCGCCGCGCCGACGATCGCCGAGCTGCCGCTCGGCCACGAGATCTTCATGCGCGAGCTCTTCGTCCCGTTCCTCGCGGTCGGCAAGGTCGAGTCCCTCGACCAGATGATCGCGGAGGCCAACAAGGCCGACTACGGCCTGACCGCCGGCATCTTCACCGCGAAGAAGGACGAGATCGAGAAGTTCTTCGACGAGGTCCAGTCCGGCGTCTGCTATGCGAACCGCCCGACCGGCGCGACGACCGGCGCCTGGCCCGGCGTGCAGGCCTTCTGCGGCTGGAAGGGCTCCGGCTCGACCGGCAAGGGCGGCTGCGGGCCGTACTACGTGTCGCAGTTCATGCGCGAGCAGAGCCGCACGATCATGGAGTGAGGAGACCCGAGTGACCGCGAAGACCAGCCCCAAGCCGCGCAAGACGCACGCCGAAGACTACCCGCGCCTCTGCGGCCCCCTCCCGGGCCCGAAGGGCCGTGCGGTCATCGCCAAGGACAAGGAGTTCTCGTCGCCGTCCTATATCAAGGAATACCCGCTGGTGATCGCCGGCGGCAAGGGCGCGATGATCGAGGACGTCGACGGCAACCGCTTCATCGACTGGATGGCGGGCATCGCGGTCTCCTCGACGGGCTACGCGCACCCGAAGGTGACCGAGGCGATCCGCGAGGCCGCGGGCAAGTTCCTGTCGATGTGCGGCACGGACTTCTACTACGAGGGCTTCTCCGACCTCTGCGAGCGCCTGGCGAAATCCGCCCCGGGCGGCGGCAAATGGCGGGTCTTCTTGAGCAACTCGGGGACCGAGGCGGTCGAGGGCGCGGTCAAGCTGGCGCGCCACCACACGAAGCGCCCGGCGCTGATCTCGTTCCACAACTCGTTCCACGGGCGCACGTACGCGGGGATGTCGCTGTCGAGCTCGAAGGTCAAGTACCGCAAGGGCTTCGGGCCGCTGCTGCCCGAGGTCTACCACCTGCCGTTCCACATGCCGTACCGCAACACGCTCGAGGACTGCGTGCGCGCCGCGCACGAGCTCTTCGAGAGCAAGGTCTCCCCCGAGGAGGTCGCCGCGGTCGTGATGGAGCCGATGCAGGGCGAGGGCGGCTACGCGATCCCGTCGCGAGAGTTCCTGCAGTTCTGGCGCACGCTCTGCGACGAGTACGGCATCCTGCTGATCTTCGACGAGATCCAGACCGGCGCCGGCCGCACCGGCAAGCTCTGGGCCTGCGAGCACTTCGGCGTGACCCCCGACGTCCTGACCTCGGCCAAGGGCCTGGGCTCGGGCATGCCGATCGGCGCGATCCTGGCCAAGGAGAAGGTGATGACCTGGCCGCGCGGGTCGCACGGCTCGACCTTCGGCGGCAACCCGGTCGCCTGCGCGTCGGCGCTGGCGACCCTGGACCTGCTCGAGTCCGAGCTGATGGCCAACGCGACGAAGATGGGCGCGCGCCTGATGGCGGGCCTTAAGAAACTCCAGGCCGAGCACCCGTCGATCGGCGACGTCCGGGGCCTGGGCCTCTTCGTCGGCGTCGAGCTGGTCAAGGACCGCAAGACGAAGGAGCCCGACGGCGAGCTGATGGCCAAGCTCGAACAGCTGGCCTTCACCAAAGGCCTGCTGCTCCTCGGCTGCGGCAAGTCCGCGATCCGCGTCGCCCCCCCGCTGGTGGCGACCGAGCACGACGTCGACCGCGGGCTCGAGATCTTCGACGAGTGCCTGACGGAGCTCGGCCGGTGAGGCTCGCCCTCGCCGCGGCGCTGCTGGCCGCCGCCCTCCCCGCGCGCGCCGCCCTGCGCGAGCGCCGGGGGCTCGTCACGATGGGCGGCAAGCCGGTCGTCCTGCTCGGGACTCCGGTCGAAGTCGGAGAACGGGCGCCGGGCTTCACGGCCGTGGACGCGAACTGGAAACCCGTGCGCCTGTCCGACTACCGGGGGAAGGTCGTGATCCTGAGCGCGGTCCCCAGCCTCGACACGCGCGTCTGCTCTCTGGAGACGCGGCGCTTCAACGAGGAGGCCTCCAAGGTCCCTCAGGTGCGGATCCTCACGATCTCCGAGGACCTGCCCTTCGCGCAGAAGCGATTCTGCGACGCCAACAAGATCGGCTCCATCCAGGTGGTCTCCGACACCGTCAGCCGCGAGTTCGGCCGGAAGTACGGGATCCTGATCAAAGGCCGCTCGCTGTTGTCGCGCGCGGTCTTCGTCGTCGGCAAGGACGGCCGGATCGTCTACGAGGAGCTCGTCCCCGAGCTGTCCCATCAGCCCGACTACGCGAAGATCCTGGCCGCGGCGAAGGCCGCGGCCGCGCGCTGACCCGTTGAAGGCCGCCGCGGACGCCCTCGTCGCCCTGGTCGCGCTCGCGCATCTGTTCTTCGCCTGGCTCGAGATGTCGCAGTGGCGCACGCCCCGCGGCCGCCGCATCTTCGGCCTCTCGGCCGCGCAGGCCGAGGCCTCGGCGACGCTGGCCTCCAACCAGGGACTCTATAACGCGGCCCTCGCGGCGGGGCTGATCGCGAGCTTCTTCGCCGGCGCGGGCGCGGCCCTCGCGCTGCGCGTCTACGTCCTCGCGGCGATCGTCGTCGTCGGCGTCTACGGCGCGTGGAGCGTCAAGCCGCGCGTCTTCTTCGTCCAACCTCTGCCCGCCCTGCTGGCGCTGGCCGCGGTCTGGCTCGCGCGCTGACCGCGCCCCGCTGGCGGGACGGCGGAGGATTCGCTAGAATCGCGCGATGAAGAGCAAGGTCCTGAGCATGAAGGAGGCGGTCGCCGAGCACGTCCATGACGGCGACACGGTCGTCATCGAGGGCTTCACGCACCTGATCTCCTTCGCGGCCGGCCACGAGATCATCCGCCAGGGCCGCCGGAATCTGACGCTCGCGCGCCTGACGCCGGACCTGGTCTACGACCAGATGATCCAGGCCGGCGTGGCCCGGAAGCTGATCTTCTCCTGGGCCGGCAACCCCGGCGTCGGCTCCCTGCACGCCTTCCGCCGCGCGGTCGAGGCGGCGCCCCCGACGCTCGAGCTCGAGGAGTACTCGCACTTCGGCATGGTCGCGCGCTTCTCGGCCGGCGCGGCGAACCTCCCGTTCTGGCCGCTGCGCAACTACGCGGACACCGACATCCCGAAGGCGAACCCGCTCATCAAGTCCGTCGACTGCCCGTACACCGGCGAGAAGCTCGCGACGGTCCCGGCCCTGCGCCCCGACGTGACCATCGTCCATGCCCAGCGCGCCGACGCGTCCGGCAACGCGCAGGTCTGGGGCCTGATGGGCGTGCAGAAGGAGGCCGCCTTCGCCTCCAAGCGCGTGATCGTCGTCGTCGAGGAGCTCGTCGACGAGTCGGTGATCCGCTCGGATCCGAACCGGACGCTGATCCCGGGCCTGCAGGTGGACGCCGTCGTCGTCGAGCCCTGGGGCGCGCACCCGTCCTACGCGCAGGGCTACTACGACCGCGACAACGACTTCTACGTCGCCTGGGACAGGATCGCCCGCGACGAGTCCTCCTTCAAGAAGTACCTCGACGAGTTCGTCTACGGCGTGAAGGACCGCGCCGAGTACATGCGCCGCAACCCCGGCCTGGCCGAGCGCCTGAAGGCGAAGCCCCGCGTCTGCGCCGGCGTCAGCTACGGCTACTGACGCGCGGCCCGCGGGCCGCCTCGCCCGAGCGCAGGCCCTCTACAACGCCGGCCTCTTCGCGCGGGCCGAGCGGGAGTTCTCCGCCTGCGCCGCGCGCGCGCAGGGAGGGGCCTGGCCCTGGATCGCCCGCGCCCTCTGCCGGCGCTCGCTCGGCGACGAGGCCGGCGCGCGGCGCGCGCTGGCGGACGCG
>JAGWRY010000043.1 GCA_028869495.1 Elusimicrobiota bacterium
CGAGACGGGCGCGCTGGCGCGGGCCGTGCTCGACTGCGCGCAGGCCTCCCCGGCGCGCAAGGACTTCGCGCGCCGCGCGGCGCGGCGCGCGGGCGCGGACTTCGAGAGCGAGGCGCGCGCGAAGGCGCCGCGCCTCCTCCTCGACGACGCGGTCGGCGTCGGCGGGGCCCTGCTCGCGGCGGGAGACGTCTCCGGCTCCCTGCGCGTCTGGCGCTGGGCGGAGGACAACCTCTCGGACGGCCCGGCCTACGCGGACCGGCCGGCCGCTCCGCCGCCCGACGACGTCCGTCTCGACGACGCGCCGCTGGACGCGCGCGCCCTGCGCTGGACGCGGCGGCTGGCCGAGGCTCTGCCGCCCGGCGAGGCGCGCGACGCCGTCCGGCGGCGCGCGGAGGCGCTGTTCCTGTGGCTGGCCGCGCGTCCGCAGCGCCTGGACCCCGCCGTCTGGGCCGACGTCCTGGCCGCCGAGCCGCGCTGAGAAAGCGCGGGTGCTCCAGTCGGACCGAGAAGACCGCGTCGTCAGCCGCCCCAGGGATCGCGGGGCAGCGGAACGTGGGGATGCCTGTAGCCGTGATGCGGAGCCCGCCGACGCGGCTGAGGCTGAGGCGTCTGGCGCGGAACGGCGGGGCGCGTCCGGCGTTCCTGTCCTGCCCGAAGGAGCCACCGCAGCGTGATCCCGCGTCCGCCCTCGCTCGATAAATCCGCGATCATCCGGTCGTAAAGACCCGCCGCGCAGACGTTCAAGCCCCGGCGCGCCCGCGCGCGCTCCTGGACGGCGATCGGGCCGTCGAACAAATCGCAGGCGCGGATGTCGTCTTGAGTCGGCGCTCCGGAGTCGGCGCAGGCTTTGACGGCCAGGCCGCGAACGCACCAAGTCCAATGGCTCGTGTCGGCGACAGGCGGCGCAGGCGCCGCTCCGGGAGGCGCGACGATTTCGCGCACGGACTGGGGAGTCAGCGCGCGGCCGTCGATCAGAGCGGTTTCCAGCGCGCCGAACAGATTCATCGCGCAGACGCTCGTCTGGCGCGGCAGCGCCAGCAAAGAGGAGATCCCCCGCAGGTCGTCGAGCCGGGAGACGTCCGCCCGGCCGATCGAACCGGGATCCGCGCAGGCGCGCTCGGCGACGTCGAGGATGACGCGCGCCGCGCTTTCTTCGCGCTGACGCTTGGCCGCGGCCTTCGTTCGCGCCAATTCGTCCGCCATAATCCCGCTCAGGTCGTCGAAACGCGCGCGGGCCTGCTGAATCTGCCCTCGGTCGTGAACCGGCAGTCTTTCATGAGGCCGCCCGAAGAGCCGTGTCGTCCAATGCTGCCAGGCCACCTGGGACTTGAATGTTTTAAGTTGCCTTCGGTCTGGCTGACGGCGAATGCATTGTCCGAACCGCTGATCTGCCCTGCCGCCGCGAGCTTGGCGAGGTTGCCCCGCGTCTTCCGCCAAGCTTCGAGTTCACGCTGGGCGGATGTCATCTTGGGGCCCCGGCTCGGCGTCGTGAATTGCCGGAAGTGCACGATTTCGTGCGACAGGATCAGCGCGAGGAATCCGGGCCCATGGAGGAAAGCCTTGCGGTCCACGGTCGTGACGCCGTCTACGCCCGTCAGCGCGAATTCCTTGTGCCCGGTCGAGGTTCGGTTGAGGCGGCCGAATCCCCATAGGTTGAAAGCGCTTCCCGAGGCGTTCTGGTAGATGCGCGTCCGGTCGTTGTCCTCCGCATAGGGAATCCAGGAGATATGCCGGCCGTACTCCGGGGACATGTAGGAAATCCCGGCGGGCTCCTCCGGACGGCCGTCGGCGTCGGCCGGCACGATCCCGTAGGCCGTCAAAGTCAGGTGGATCGCCTTGTCGCGCGCGACATCCCGCGCGTCGGAGAGGTGCTTGATCTTTGCTTCCAGCTGTGCGATCTGCCGTTTGTAGAAGTCGGCGTTGTTCTCATCTCCGGACATTAGGAGGAGCCCCAGCGACTTCTTCAGTCTATCCAGTTTCCCGTTCTTTTCGGTCAACGGCGTGAGCGCGGCCTGCTCCTGTTCTGCAGCGGCGATAAATGCCGCGATTCGACGCACTGCCGCCGCATTCGCGGGGTGGAGGGCGAACGCCGTTCGACACGACAGCAACGCGATGAGTCCCGCGAACGCCGCGACCCTCATCGTTCGACCTCGAACTCGATGCGGGGAGTTTCGACCCGGACGGCGATGCTCATGTCGGAATCGAGCATCTTGCGTAGAGCCGGCGGCGTCCGGTACGCGGGGTGCCGGCGCCTGTAGGCATTCTCATGGGCTTCCAGGGACTTGATGAACGCCCGTTGCGCTCGCTCGTCGTAGACCGCCTGGATGAAGTAGCGCTTGCCGGGGACGAGTTCCGGAAAGAACGCCCGCGTTCTCAACTCCGAGTACGGCCCCAGCGGCCTTCCCGGCACGGAACGGCAGTCGTCGTCCTGCTCGTCCTCGGCGAACGGGGCGCTGACGACGCTCCCTCCGGGGGGCAGGGTGTGGATGCGCTGCCTCTCGTCCTTCTCAGCCTCGGCCTCCTGCTCGCCCCGCAGGAAACGGATGGATTTTACTTCGATGTCATAGTTATCCACGCCCTGCCTGCGCCACTTCCGCCTCAGTTCCCGGACCTTCGCCAGCTCACCTGCCGCCCAGGGCGTCCTAGCCGCCGGTTTGAGGAACCCTGCGCCCGGCATGCGAACCTCGTCGAAGATGCGCCGCCACATCGGCAGTTCCGACGGGTCGGTGATCATCTGCTGGTCGCAGGGGACGGTGTAGACGTACTCCAAGAGTCGTCCCTTTCCGTCGAAGACTCGCAGGACGATGCCGTTGACCGGGCCTCCCTCGTCGACGGGCGGTTCCGTGGGCTCGTAGAATAGATCGTCTCCGACGTCAAACGGCAGCCTGCCGACGTTGGTCATTTCCAGTTGCAGCCACAGCGAGGCTCCCTTCCAGCGCGCGGGGTCGGCCTTGACCTTCGTTCGGTAGAGCCGCAGCGTGAGCTTGACGGCGCCCTTGGAGGCCGAGACTTCCTTCTGAGCCTTGAAAGGGCCCGTGGGCTCCGGCGCCGGCATCGTCAGGTCCGGGCGGACGGCGGGCTTGGGCTTCTTGCGGCCGCAGGCGGACAGCGCTCCCAGAAGGAGCACGGAACCGATCAGGCGTCTCGTCGTTCGATCGCTCATAAAAAAACCAGGGACCCCGGCATGGCGCCGAAGGCCTCTGGTCTCGCCCAGTTGAAGGCCGGGCCGTGGATGCCCCGGGGCCGATCCCCCGGGCTACAGAGTCGTCCTACCCGATTATTTTAGGGGGCGCAGGCGCGCGCGGCCAGGGGCGAAGGGCCTTGCGCGGTGCGGGCCCTTGGGCCTAGGGAGTCTTCGCGCCGGGTGCCGGCGCCGCCGCCGCGGGCGTGTCGTCCGGGCGGGCGAGCTCCTCGAGCACGTGCCAGGAGCGCTTGATGTCCTCCTCGGCCTCGCCGAGCAGGCGCTTCGCCTCGTCCGGATGCGTCCCCGCGAGCATCTTGAAGCGCCCCTCGCTGGCCGTCAGCGCCTCGAAGGCCGAGAAGTCCTTCGGGGGCTTCGAGTCCAGGACCAGCGCGGGCTCGCCGCGCGCCGGGCGGCGCGGGTCGAAGCGCAGGAGCGGCCAGTAGCCGGACTCGACCAGGCGCTTCTGGTGCTCGAGCCCGCAGCCCATCTCGTAGCCGTGCGCGATGCAGTGCGAGAAGGCGATCACGAGCGCCGGGCCCGGGTACTCCTGCGCCTCGCGCAGGGCCTTCAGCGTCTGCGCGTCGGACATGCCGAGGGCGATCCGCGCGACGTAGACGTCGCCGTAGGTCATCGCCTGCAGGGCCAGGTCCTTGCGCGAGGTCTTCTTGCCGTCGGAGGCGAACTTCGCGACGGCCGCGCGCGGCGTGGCCTTCGAGGCCTGGCCGCCCGTGTTCGAGTAGACCTCGGTGTCGAGGACCAGCATCTTCACGTTCTGCCCCGAGTGCAGGACGTGGTCGAGCCCGCCGAAGCCGATGTCGTAGGCCCAGCCGTCGCCGCCGATGATCCAGACCGCGCGCGGGGTCAGGTCGTCGGCCAGCCCCAGCAGGTCCTTGGCGCCGGTCAGGTCGAGCCCGGCCAGCTTCGCCTTGAGCGCGGCGACGTCCGCGCGCAGGGCCTTCAAGGCCGCTTCGTCCGGGTTCTCCGGGGCGCTCAAGACGCGGTCGGCGAGCTCCCGTCCGACGGCGTAGGCCAGGCCCCCGAGAAGCCGGCGCGCGAACGCGCGCCGCGAGTCGAAGGCCAGGCGCATGCCCAGGCCGAACTCCGCGTTGTCCTCGAAGAGGGAGTTCGACCAGGCGGGGCCGCGGCCGGCGGCGTCGGTCGTCCACGGCGTCGTCGGCAGGTTGCCGCCGTAGATCGACGAGCAGCCGGTCGCGTTGGCGACGACCATCCGGTCGCCGTAGAGCTGGGTCAAGAGCTTCACGTACGGGGTCTCGCCGCAGCCCGAGCAGGCGCCCGAGAACTCGAACAGCGGCTCGAGGAGCTGGGAGCCTTTCGGCGTGCGCGCGTCGACCGTCGCCCGGTCGGGCTTCGGGAGGCTCAGGAAGAAGCGGAAGTCGCGGTCCTCGCGCTCCCGGACGCCGCCGACGGGGACCATGTTCAGCGCCTTGTGCTCCGGGTCCTTGCGGTCCTTGGCCGGGCAGACCTCGACGCAGAGCGCGCAGCCGGTGCAGTCGTCGGGGGAGACGGCGATCGCGTAGCGGGTGCCCGCCGGCAGATCGCGGCCCTTCCAGACCATCGTCTTGAAGCCCTCGGGCGCGCCGGCGAGCGCGCTCTCCGGGAACGCGTTGACGCGGATCGCCGAGTGCGGGCAGACCAGCGCGCACTTGTTGCACTGGATGCAGAGGGGGTCGTCCCAGAGCGGGACCTCGTCGGCGATCGCGCGCTTCTCCCACTTCGTCGTGCCGGTCGGGAAGGTCCCGTCGGCCGGGAGCGCGCTGACCGGCAGGTCGTCGCCGCGCCCCTCGATCATCATCCCGAGCACGCGCCGGACGAACTCCGGCGCCTCGGCGGGCACGCGC
>JAGWRY010000418.1 GCA_028869495.1 Elusimicrobiota bacterium
AGGCGACCGCCTCGGCCAGCGCGCGCGACGCGCAGCCGGGCGCGCCGTCGAGCGCCTTGCGCGCCGCGTCGAGGTCGGGCCCGTCGAGCGCCGCGAGGAACGGCCCGCGCAGGCGCGCGAGGGCCTCGCTCTCCGCCTTGAGCAGGACGAAGCGCTCGTAGATCGCGGCGACCGCGGCGACCGAGGCCGCGATCAGGGCCCAGATCACCCAGTTCCCGCCCGTCAGCGCCAGAGCCATCAGTATCGTCTTCATTGGTCCTTTTTCGGGTTGAGCTTGA
Source organism: Elusimicrobiota bacterium (assembly GCA_028869495.1). Lineage (GTDB taxonomy): Bacteria > Elusimicrobiota > Elusimicrobia > UBA1565 > UBA9628 > GWA2-66-18. The sequence goes on from JAGWRY010000418.1 coordinate 279, forward strand.
CGAGAGCGTCGAGGATCTCGGCGCGCACGGCGGGGTCCTGCTCGCCGCCGAGCTCCTGCTGGAGGCGCAGGTACTCGTCGGCGCCGCCGAGCTCGCCGAGGTAGTGGTCCGACATCGCGCGCACGAACCAGTCCGGATTCTGATAGAGCTGCAGGAGGATCTCTCGGCCGAAGATGTCGCCCATCCGCCACATCGCGGCGGCGGCGTAGATGCGGATCGGCATCGACGAGTCGAGACGCGCCATGTTCGCGACCTGCAGTTCGGCCGAGTCGTCGCCGAGGACCAGCAGGGACTCGAGCGCGGCGAAGCGCAGGGTGATGTTCGGGTCGTTCGTCTCGCTCTGGATCAGCGGCAGATAGCTGAGATCCTTCGTGTAGGCGAGCGCGACCAGCGCGGCCGCGCGCGTCTGCACGTTCGTGCCCTGGCGCACGGCTTTCTCGAGCTCGGCCTGCAGCTGGTAGTCGGTCGTGCCGGCCAGACCCTCGGTCAGCAGGAAGCCCAGCTCCGTGTAGCGCGTCTTCAGGTTGTAGCCGTCCAGCGTCGTCAGCTTGTTCAGGTTGCCGATCGACGCGTCGAGCGCGGCGGCCGCGTCGGGGCGCGCGTCCATGCGCTGGTCGAGCAGGCGCAGCAGCTGCTGGTTGATGCGCGGGTCGATCATCTCCTTCTGCGCGCGGATGCGCGGCGCGGTGACGACCAACGGGTCGAGTTCGTAAGCGACCGCGCGGTCGAGAACGAGGTTGCCGGTCGGCACGGTCGGCGCCCGCCGCGGGCGCAGGGCCTCGGATTTCTTCTCGGCCGTCTCCTTCTTCGGGTAGAGCTTCAGCGCGGACACGCAGAACTCGGCGACGACGAAGTCGTTGCCGGTCTCGCCGTCGAGGCGGTTGAGCAGGATGTCGTAGTCTTCCGCGGTGCCGTAGTCGCCGATGTACTGGGCCGCCATCGCCTTGACCAGCCACGAGGGGCTGGTCAAGAACTGCCGCAGGCGCGCCAGCCCCGACGGGTCGCCGAGGCGCGCGAGGCCCGCGGCCGCGTAGACGCGCAGGATCGGCTCGGTGTCCTTCTCGGAAGCCGCCGCGAGCAGGACCTCGGCGTCGCGCTTGTGTCCCCAGACGACGAGCGACTCGAGCGCGGCGAAGCGGACCCCCGGATCGAGGTTGATCAGGGCCTCGTTGAAGATCTGCAGGTCGGCCGGGTCGTGCCAGCGCGCGAGCGCGATCAGCGCCGAGGAGCGCGCCTCGCTGTCGCGGCTCCATCGCGCCATCTCGACGAGCTGCCTGCGGAAGACCGGGTCGGTGTTGCCCGCGAAGGCTTCGGCGAGCGGGATGCCGATGTTCAGGTAGCGGTTGCGCAGGTTGTAGCCCATCGGCGAGCCGAGCTGGAGGATGTCGCTCTCGGGGGTGCCGGCGGCCGCGGTGGACAGGTCGCGCGTGAAGCCGGCGTCGTTCTGCGCGAGGTCGACGAGCGCCGAGGTGATCTGCGCGTCGACCGGCAGGGAGACCGGCGTCGCGGTGGACAGGGCCAGAGAGCCGGGCGCGGCCTTCGGCGCGGCGTAGGCCGAGGGCGGCGCGCCGACCTCGACGGCCGAGCCCCCGCCGCAGGCGGCCAGCGCGACCGCGGCGAGCGCGGCCAGGACGGCCGGGAAGAAGCCCGAGGGGCGTTTCATGCCCGATATTATGGAATATGAATGCTCGGACCGCCATGTCCCGAGACGCGGAATTTACGCACCCGAAACAAATCCGACATGCGGCCCGGCTATATTTGATTTAGACGCGGCTGAGGACTTCCCCGAACGACATCGGTCCGCGTCGACCCCACCAGGAGCGCCGGCCCGGGACCTATACGGCCCCGGGCCGGCCGATTTCCCGGGCCCTCAGAGCGGCGGCGGCGCCGGGCGCTCGACGTCGCGGAAGACCTTCAGCAGCTGCTCGAGCCAGCGCGCGTCCATGTCCTCGAACGGCGCCGTCGCGCGCGCCTCGAAGACGGCCCAGGGCTTGTTCGCCCGGTCCAGGAAGCCGACCGCGATGCGCCCCTCCGCGCGGCGCGGGGCCCCGGCGAGCGCCTCGCCGAGCAGGCCCTCGAGCGCGACCGCGGAAGGCGCGGCCTCGGGGCGGGCGGGTCCCGGCTGGAGGGCCCGGCCGTCGGGCTGGAGCAGCCAGAAGCCGCACCAGGTCCACGGGCTCGCCTCGAAGGCGTCCCACAGCGCGTCGACGGCCTCGCGCATCATGCGTTCGGGCTGGGGCGCGCGGCGGCGCCACTTCACGTCGAGGACGCGCTTGACCGCGTCGTAGCGGGCCCGGGACGGGCGCGCCTTCAGATTCTGTCCCGGCTTCGGGATCGGCGGCAGGTTCTCGTCGTCGTTCACGCGGCTTTCTCCAGTACGACCAATTGACCGCAGGCGCCCTCGACGTCGCGCCCGAGGTTCTGCCGGACCGTCGCCTTGAAGCCGGCGTCCATCACGAGGGCCTGGAAGCGGCGCGCGTCGGCCTCGTCGGTCGGCCGGTGCGGGGTGTCGGTCTGGTTGAAGACGATCAGGTTGACGTGCAGGAGGGCCGGACGCCCGATCCCGCGGAGCCAGCGCACGAGGGCCTCGGCGTCCTGCGGGCGGTCGTTCTCCCCCTTGAGCAGGACGTACTCGAAGAAGACCTTGCGGTTCGTCAGCGCGAGATACTCCTTGAGAGCCTCGGCGAGCTTGGCGAGCGGGTAGGCCTTGTTCAGCGGGACCAGACGCGTCCTCAGCTCGTCGGTCGCGGCGTGCAGGGACAGCGCGAGGTTGATCTGCGGGAAGTCGCGCCCGAATTGGACGATCTTCGGCGCGATCCCGGACGTCGAGACCGACACGTGCCGCGCGCCGATGGCGAGCCCCTTCTGGTCGGTCAGCAGGCGCAGGCTCTCGGCGGTCTGCTCGTAGCAGGCGAACGGCTCGCCCATCCCCATGTAGACGACGTTGTCGAGGCGCCCCTCGAGCCCCTCGCGGCGCATGTAGCCGCGCCAGAAAAGGACCTGGTCGGCGATCTCCTCCGGCGTCAGATTGCGCGTCAGGCTCATCAGGCCGGTCGCGCAGAACGTGCAGCCGATCGCGCAGCCGACCTGGGTCGAGATGCAGGTCGTCCAGCGCGTCGGGCTCGGGCGCAGGAGGACGCTCTCGACGACCTTCCCGTCGCGCAGGACCAGCAGGGCCTTGCGCGCGCGCCCGTCCGGGGAGACCTCGACGCGGCGCTCGGTCAGCGACCAGAACGGAGCCTTCTCCTCGAGCGCGGCGCGCGCGGCCGCCGGGAGGACGGAGATCTCCTCGTAGGAGGAGACGGCCTGGTCGTACGCGGCGCGGCGGATCTGGTCCCAGCGCCAGGCCGGGAGGCCCAGCTCCTTCAGCGCGGCCCGGACCTTGGCCGGATCCATCTAGTAGGTCAGCTCCCGCACGTGCTTGCTCTCGAGCAGCTTGCGCACGACGTTCTTCTGCTCGAGGCGCGGCCCGGACACGTACCACTCGCTGAGGTACATCCCGTCCTTCTTCATCAGCTTGCGGCGCAGGACCTTCACGTCCGCGTCGCGGAAGACCGTCTTGATCTGCTCGAGGCAGTCGTCGTCGAGCTCCGACGCGATCCGGAACGTGTGGCGCTGGCGGAGCTCGTCGACCCACTCGTCGAGGCGCGGGAAGACCGACTGCACGACCAGCACCAGGACCGTCGTCGCCGCGGCGATCTCGTAGTCGCCGGCGCCGGCGGCCATCCCGACCGCCGCGACGACCCAGATCGTCGCCGCGGTCGTCAGCCCCTTCACCTGCTCCCCGTCGCGCATGATCGCGCCCGCGCCGAGGAAGCCGACGCCGGCGACGATCTGCGCGATCAGATGCGCGTCGCGCAGGATGTAGAGGCGCATGTTCATCACGGTGAAGAGCGCGGCGCCGACGCAGATCAGGATGTTCGTGCGCAGGCCGGCGGCCTTGTCGGAGAGCTCTCGCTCCAGGCCGATGGCCGCGCCGAGGAGCAGCGCGACGGAGAGGCTAAGCGAGTCCTGCAGGAAGGGGCTCATGGCGGTTTCTCCCGCGCCGGCCGCCGAGGGCCCGCTCGGCCGCGCGGAGGCCGGAGCGGACGCAGTCGGGAAGGCCGACGCCGAAATACGAGCAGCCCGCCAGCACCAGGCCGGGATGCCCTCTGAGGCACGACGCGAGGCGCTCGAGGCGCTGGGCGTGCCCGACGTCGTACTGCGGGTTCGCCTTCAGCCAGCGCGCGGTCTTGGCCGCCTCGGGGACGGCGTCGCCGAGGCCGAGCGCGCGGGAGAGGTCCCGGCGCGCGCGGTCCTCGATGCGCGTGACCGCCGCCTCGGCCTCGGCCTCGCGGCCGGCGCCGCCGACGAAGGCGCGCACGACGACCTTGCCGGACGGCGCCCGCGCCGGGAACTTGCTCGACGAGTACGTCGCGGCCGTGATCGCCGCCTCCTCGCCGCGCGCGACGAGGAAGCCGAAGCCCCGCGGCGGGCGCGGGAAGGCGGACGCGCCGTAGATCAGCGTCGTCGTCGCGGTCGACACGAACGGGATGCCGCGCAGGCGCTCGGCGAGCTCGAAATCGAGGCCCTCGACCGCGTCGGCCAGCGCGGGCGCGGGCGCCGCGGCGACGACCGCGTCGGCGTCGAAGACGCCGCGCGGGGTGACGACCTCCCAGCGGCCGCCGCGGCGACGCACGGCCTGGGCCGGGCAGTCGACTCGCACCGAGCCGGCGGGCAGGGACTTGGCCAGGGCCTCGATCGCGCGCGAGAGCCCGCCCTTGAGCGTCATGAAGGTCGTGATCCCGGGACGCGCCGCCGCGCGGCGCCCGCCGCCGGTCCACAGCGCGCGCGCCAGGCCGCCGCGCTTCTCCAGCTCGAGCAGCTGCGGGAACGTGCTGCGCACGCTCATCTTCTCCGCGTCGCCGGCGAAGATGCCGGCCAGCATCGGCGCGACGAGGACGTCGAGCGCCTCGGCGCCGAGGCGGCGGCGCGTGAAGTCGGCCAGCGACTCGTCGTCGTCGTCGCGGCGCGGCGGGATCAGGGGCTCGAGCGCCATCCTCAGCTTCGCGCGCGCCGAAAAGAGGGGCGAAAACAGGAACGGGAGCAGCTTCGTCGGCGTGATCAGGCGCATCCCGGCCGGCAGGGGGCGCAGGCGTCCCCCGGTCAGGACGCTGACGCCCGCGTCCGGCGACGTGCCGATCAGCTCGCCCTCGAGCCCGAGCTCGCGCACGAGGTCCAGCATCTCGGGCTTCAGCGTCACGAAGCTGTCGGGGCCCGTCTCGACGACGGCGCCGCCGACGCTCTCGCTGCGCACCTTGCCGCCGATGCGCGGCGAGGCCTCGAGGACGACGACCTCGACCGGGCGCCCCTCGCGCTCCCCGCGGCGGACCAGCTCGCGCGCGGCGACCAGGCCCGTGATCCCGGCGCCGATCACGACGACCTTGCGCGGCGGCTCGGGGCGCTCGCGTCTCATCGCGCGCTCAGCTCGTGGACCCAAGCCGCCGCTTCGCGCACGCGCGCGACCGGCGTCCCCGGCAGGATCCCGTGGCCCAGGTTGAAGACATGTCCGTTCCGTTTTCCGTTGCGGTCCAGAACGTTCTTCACGGCCTTCTTCAAAGCCTTCCGTCCGGAGAACAGAAGAACAGGGTCGAGATTGCCTTGCACGGGCCTTTTCCCGAGGCGGCGCCGGGCGGCGTCGAGATCGATGCGCCAGTCCACGCCGATCACGTCGCCGCCCGCCGCGGCGAAGTCCTCGAGGAAGCCCGCCGTGCCGGTGCCGAAGGAGACCGTCGGCACGCCGGTCTTGGCGACCTCGGCGAGCACCCAGGCCGAGTGCGGGCGCACGCCGCGCCGGTACTGCTCCGGCGAGAGCGCGCCGACCCAGGAGTCGAAGAGTTGGACCGCCTCGGCCCCCGCCGCGACCTGCGCCTTCAGGTACGCCGCGGTGACCGCGCGGACCTTGCGCATCAGGCGGTCCCACAGGTCCGGGCGGTCGGTCATCAGGGCTTTCACCCGCTCGTAGTTCTTCGACGGACCGCCCTCGACCATGTAGCTGGCGATCGTGAAGGGCGCGCCGGCGAAGCCGATCAGCGGGACCTTCCCCGCGAGCTCGCGGCGGATCAGGCGCACCGCCTCGTAGACGCAGCCGAGCCCGTCGGCGGCCTCGGCGCCGGGCAGGCGCGCGACGTCGCGCTCGGTCCGCACCGGGTCGAGGATCTCCGGGCCCGGCGAGAAGCGCAGCCTCAGCCCCATCGGCTCGACCGGCAGGAGGATGTCGGCGAACAGGATCGCCGCGTCCACCGGCAGGGCGCGCACCGGCTGGAGGGTGACCTCGCAGGCCAGCGCCGGCGTCTTGGCCAGCGCCAGGATCGAGTGCGACCGGCGCAGGGCCCGGTACTCGGCCATGTAGCGCCCGGCCTGGCGCATGAACCAGACGGGGGTCGCGTCGACGGGCAGGCCGCGGCAGGCGCGCAAAAAACGCCGCGTTTCGCTCGGCATTCCTTTTATGATATCACTTTGTCGCCGTGAGACTCCCTCTCGCTCTCCTGCTCGCCGCCCTCCCGTCGCTCCCGTCCTTCGCCGCCCGGACCGCGCCGCCGCCGCGCAGCGGCTGGCTGTGGCACATCGTCTCGCGCTGCGTGGATGCGAAAGCGCCCGACTACTGCGACCGCTGCCTGCGCCCGGCCCCCGGCCTCTGCGGGGAAGTCCGCTGCGAGGACCGAACCGTCGTCTGGCGCCTGTCGAAGAGCTTCGTCGCGATCCGCGACATGAAGATGTGCGGCTGTCCGAAGGGCTTCGTCCACGGCCTGGCCCTCCCCCGGACGCCGGTGACGGGCGTCGAGGACCCGCGCCGCCCGGTCGGAATCTGGGCCTTCGCCTGGAAGGCCGCGCGCGCCGAGATCGCCGACCCGGGCGAGATCCTTCTCGCCGTCAACGCGCCCTGGCGGCGCTCGCAGAGCCAGCTGCACGTGCATCTGATCCGCTTGGCCCCGGGCGCCCGCGCGCGCCTGGAGGCGCTCAAGCCCGGGCGCGCCGCCTCCCTGGACGGCGCCTGGGCCGCCGCCGCGCGCGACGCGCGGCGCGAGGGCCTGAAGGGCTGGTACGGCGTCGCGGTCGCGCGCGCCGGCGACGGGAAGAGCTTTCTGGTCCTGGCCGACGGCGGCGGCCACCCGGAGACGCGCTTCGGGATCGCCCGCTGCCGCTGACGCCCGTCAGGAGGCGAGCAGCGTGTCGGCGGTGCGCAGGAGGTCCAGCAGCCCGGCGTCGCTCTTCGCGCGCAGGAGCCGCCGGCGGAGGTTCTCGTTGCCGACGATCGACGCGATGCGCTGGAGGATGCGCAGCTGGACGACCGGCGTCTCGACCGGGGTCAGAACGACGAAGACGAGACGCACCGGGACCCCGTCCGGCGTCGGGAACGGCGCGGCCTTCGGGTAGCGGCCGGCCGCCACGATCGGCTCGGCCAGGCCCGGCAGGCGGCCGTGCGGGACGATCACGCCGCGCCCGAGCGCGCTCGTGAACTTGAGCTCGCGCTCCCAGACCGCGGCGAAGGCCGCGGCCTCGTCGAGCTCCGGGCGGGTCTCCTTCAGCCTCGCGAGCAGGCGCCTGATCGCGTCGCGGCGGTCGCCGGCCGGCAGGTTCGCGTCGACCGCCGCGTTCGCGAAGAGCTCGCCGGACGCCCACGAGCGCTGGCGGTCGTACTCGTCGCGGACCTCGCCGACGAGCTCCTCGAGGATGTCCTCGAGGGTCAACAGCCCCACGACGCGGCTGAGTCCGTCGCGCACGAGCGCCATGTGCACCGCGCGGTCGGGCATCGTCTTGACCAGCTTCTCGAGCGGCTCCGAGTCCGACACCTCGAACAGGTCGCGTCTCAGCTTCTTCAGGTCGGGCTCGCCCGTCGTCTCGCGCAGGATCAGGTCCTTCAGGTGCACGTAGCCGATCGCGGTGTCGAGCTCTTCGGTCCGGCAGAGCGGGTAGCGCGTGTAGCGCTTCTGGCGGATCACGGCCAGGTTCGCGGCCCACGGGCGGGCCAGCGACAGATAGGCGATCCGCTCGCGGGGGCGCATCGCGTCGGAGACCTTCGCGGTCCCGAAGTCGAAGAGGTTCTCGATCAGGAGCAGGCGCTCGAGCGGCAGGGCCCCCTTCTCCTGGGTCTGCCCGAGGAGCACGCGCATCTCGTCGACGGTGACCGTCGTCGGAGCCTCGGACGCGGGCTTCAGGCCGAACAGGCGCAGGACGCCCCTCGAGCCGGACGTCGTCGCGCGGATCGGCAGGCGCAGGACGGCGGCCAAGAGCTTCAGCGTGCGCACGCCGCGCAGGGCGATCGGCTCCGCGTAGTGGAGCGCGACCGCGCGCGGCACGAGCTCGGCCAGCACGATCTCGACGAAAGAGAGCGCGCCGATCGCGACGAAGAAGGCGAGCGCGCGCACCCAGGCCGCCGGCACGCCGGCGGCCCACGGCGCGAAGTGCGCGTGGATTTCCGCCGTGACGGCCGGCTCGCCGAGCGCGCCGAGCGCGATCGAGACGACCGTGATGCAGACCTGGATCGCCGCCAGGTACTCGTCGAGCCGAGTCAGCGCGTCCTGCACGCGCGGCGCGCGCGCGTCCCCGCGGCGCGCGAGGATCTCGAGGCGCTCGGGGCGCGAGCGCAGGAGCGCGTACTCCATCAGCACGCACAAAGCGTTGGCCGCGATCAGGACCGCGATCAGGAGGACGATCATCCCGGCCCGATTATAGCCCTTCCAGCCGGCGCGCCTCCGCCTTCAGGCGCTGGAAGTCCACCTTGCCGGTCCCCAGCAGGGGAAACTCCTCGACCTTGTGGAAGTTCGCCTTGTCCGGGATCCACAGCTTGGGCGTGCCGTCCGCGGCCAGCTTCTTGAGCGCCGCGTCCACGTCGACGCCGTCCTTGTAGAGGACGACGAGGCGCTCGCCGCGCTTCTCGTCGGGCACCCCGGCGACGACGAAGGCCGGGTCGAGCAGGCCCAGCGCCTCGTGCAGACGCTCCTCGACGGCGACGTGCGGGACCATCTCCCCGCCGACCTTCGAGAAGCGCGACAGGCGATCGGTCAGCGTGACGAAGCCGTCCTCGTCGATCCGGGCGATGTCCCCCGTCACGTAATAGCCGTCCCGGACGACCTCCGACGTCTTCTCGGGATCGTCGAGATACCCCCTCATCACGTTCGGGCCCTTGACCAGCAGCATCCCGGGCTCGTTCGGACCGAGCTCCTTGCCGGCGTCGGGATCGACGACCTTCATGAACACCCCCGGGAGCGGCTGTCCGACCGTGCCGGCCTTGCGCCCGATCTGCCGGATCCCGGGCCAGGCGATGTCCGGGATGTTGACCGAGGCGACCGGCGAGAGCTCCGTCGCGCCGTAGCCTTCGAGCGGGACCAGGCCGAACTTCTCCTCGAAGGCTTTCGCGACCTCCTCGCGCAGGCGCTCGGCGCCGACGACCGCGTAGCGCAGGGTCTTGAAGCGCTCGGGCTCGACGCGGCGCAGATAGTGGAGCAGGAACGTCGGCGTCGCCAGCAGGACCGTCGCGCGCTGCCGCTGGGCGAGCCGCCCGATCTCGCGCGCGTCGAGAGGCGAGTAGTGGTAGGCCGCGCGCATGCCGAGCCTCAGCGGCAGCCACAGCGTGACGGTGAAGCCGAACGCGTGGAAGAACGGCAGGATCCCGAGCATCGCGTCCTCGCCGCCGATCGGCAGGATCTGCGCGATCGCCTCCAGGTTCGACAGGACGTTCGCGTGCGTCAGCATCACGCCCTTCGGCGTCCCGGTCGAGCCGCTCGTGAACATGATCGTCGCCAGGCGGTCGAGCGGGCCGCGGGCGCGGCGGAAGGCCGTGCGCTCGAGCAGGGCCTCGGGCGCCAGCAGGAAGGCGGCGGCCGTCAGCGCCTTGCGGGCCGCCCCGATCGCCGGCGCGACGTCCTCGAGGAAGACCGTCCGCCCGGCCGGCGTCCAGCCCAGCTTCTCGACGACGCGCCGCGAGGTCACGACCGAGCGGACCTCCGCCTTCGCGAGGCAGGCGTCGACGACGTCCTTCGACGCCGTGTAGTTGAGGTTGATCGGGACCCGCCCGCGCAGGGCCAGTCCGGCGTTGGCCAGCGCGCCGCCGACCGACGGCGGGAGCAGGACGCCGACGCGCTCTTCGCCGGGCAGCAGCCGCTCGAGCGCGCGCCCGAGCAGGTGCGCGCCGACGAGCGTCTGCAGCCCGTTCAGCTCGACGCCGCTCGAGTCGGCGACGCCGCCGCCGAACGGGCGGCGCTTGGCCGCGCGGGCGAAGGCCAGCGGGAGCGGCGGGGCCTCGGCGAGGCGGTGCCGGAAGGCCTGCGCGCCGAGCTCCAGGATCTTCTGCCGCACCTCGAAGGCGGACGCGGAGGACGGCAGCGGCGCCCCGAAGCTGACCGTCACTCGGTACGGGATCCGGCGCGGCCGTTTGAAGAGGATCTTGCCCTCGGAGAAGCTGAACACGCTCCCCCAGACCTGGTCGAGGTGGACCGGCACGATCGGGACGTCGGCGCCGTCGACCATGCGCTCGAAGCCTTTCTTGAAGCGCTGCATCTGGCCGTGGCGGCTGATCTCGCCCTCGGCGAAGATGCAGACCGCCTCGCCGCTCGTCATGAACGCGCGCGCGCGGCGGAACGACTCGGCCAGGGCCTTCGGGCCGTCGCCGCTGGAGACCGGGATGCAGCCCATCGCGCGGAACAGCCGGTGCGCGACCGGCAGGTCGTAGTACTGCCTCAGCATCATGAAGCGCACGAGGCGCTGGTTGGCCATCGCGATCAGCACCGCGTCGACGAACGAGACGTGGTTGGCGACGAGCAGGACCGGGCCCTCGAGCGGCACGTTCTCGACGCCGACCGCGCGGATCGAGTACAGGACGTTCGCGAACGGGTAGAGGACCAGGCGCAGGAAGAAGTCGGGCAGGCGCTTGAGAAGCTCGTAGGCGACGACCGCCGACATCGCGGCCGACACGATGAAGACCTGGGCCGGGTCCAGCCGGAACTTCGCGTCGAGAGCCCACAGCGCGGCCGAGGCGATCAGGATCGCGGCGAAGCACAGGAAGTTGCCGATCGCGATCACGCGGCCGCGGTCGGCCGCGGGAGTCCTCTGTTGGATGTAGGCCTGCAGGGGCACCGCGAAGAAGCCCCCCGACAGGCCGGTCAGCGCGAGATCCGCGATCACGCGGTGCGGCGACCCGTACGCGAAGCCCAGGTCGAAAGCGAAGGCGACGAGGCCGATCCCGCCCAGCGGCACCAGCCCGAGCTCGACCTTGCCGCGCGACAGGCGTCCGGCGACGAAGGAGCCGAGGCCGATGCCGAGCGCGAGCACGACCTGATAGTTCCCGCAGGCCGCCTCGCTGATCCCCATCAGGCGCGTGCCGTAGACGATCAGGTTCATCTGGAACAGCGCGCCGACGAACCAGAAGAACGCCGACGCGTAGGTCGCGCTCTCGACGTTGGCCAGCGCGTGCAGGTCGCGCAGGTTCGTCCAAGTCCGCGAGACGACGTCGGCCTTCAGCGCCTCGTCCGGCTTGGCGGCCGCGGTGTCCGGCACGGCGAGCGCGGCCAGCAGGCCCGCCGCGGCGACGACGGAGAAGGCGGCCGGCGCCAGCCACGGGCTCCCCGCCGCGCTCTTGAGCAGGAGCGCCGCCGCGGCCGTGCCCAGCACGATTCCGCCGAAGGCCGTCATCTGCGCCAGGCCGTTCGCCTCCGAGAGATCCTCGTCCGGGACCAGCTCGGGCAGGATCGCGAGCTTGACCGGGCTGAAGAAGGCCGAGTGCACGCCCATCAGGAAGAGCAGGACCATCAGGGCCGGCACGCTGCGCGCCGCCAGCGCCGGGATCGCGAGCAGGAGCAGGACCAGCTCCAAGGCCTTGAAGACGACCAGCAGGCGCGACTTCGACCAGCGGTCGGCCGCGTCGCCGGCGACGGTGGACAGCAGGAGGAACGGGACGACGAACAGCGCGCCGGCCCCCGCGATCAGGGCCGGCGCGCGCCGCGGCTCCAGCACGACCGCGAGCAGGGCGACGAAGGTCTTGAACGCGTTGTCGTTGAAGGCGCCGAGGGCCTGCGCGGCCAGGTAGGCCGAGAAGCGCGGCTCGGAGAAGGCGGCCCGCAGGCGCGGCGCGCTCACCGGGTCTCCTCGATGTCGCGCTCGAGCGCCGCGCGGCGCTCCCAGGCGCCCGGGTGCGTGCGGAAGTAGTCGGCCAGCCCCTCGGCGGCGACCTCGCCGGGGCCGCGCTTGACGTTCCCGCCGGCGCGCAGGCCGAGGCCGTCGAAGACGCGCAGGCCCGCGCGCGGATCGCGCCCGAGCGAGCGCAGCAGGCGCACCGAGAAGGCGTCGGCCTCGAGCTCCTGCGTCGGGCTGAAGTGCAGCTCGACGAACAGCCGCCCGAGCGAGAGGGCGCCGCCGAGGACCTCCCGCGCCGGGTCCGAGGCCGCGGTCAGGCGGTAGGCGTCCGCGCAGTGGCCGAGCTCGACGTGGCCGAGCTCGTGGCCGAGCACGAAGAGCAGGGCGTCGTCGTCCTTCGGGAAGCGCCGCAGGAGCGCGTCGGTCGCGTACACGTAGCCCCCGGGGACGGCGAAGGCGTTGACGCCGCCGCGCAGGGTCGTGCGGAAGACGTAGCGGCCGCGGAAGCGCGTCACCAGCGGCGACGACTCCGCGAGGCGTCCGAGGCGGCTCCAGCGCGCGGCGCGCGCCGCGGCCGGGCTCCCGGGCCTCGGCGCCGCCTCCCGCGAGAGACGCGCGTCAATCCGCGCGCCGATCCGCCGCTCCTGGTCCGGCGTCAGCGGGAACGCGCGCGCGGCCGCGCGGTCGAGGGCCTTCTCCTGGTCGGCGACGGCGCGCGACAGGGGCAGGACGCTCTCGCGGCTCGGCGCGGCGCGCCGCGACAGCAGGAAGGCCGCGCCGAGCGCCGCCGCCGCCAGCAGGGGCGGCACGGCGCTCCGGACGCTACGAGCCACCGGCGGATCCCGCCCGGGCGTAGAGTCCGGAGGCGACGAGGAGGACGACGCCGAGGGCGACGAAGCTGGCGACGCGGCTGGGCAGGGGGAGGTTCGCGGTGTCGTGGAGCAGGGCCTTCAGGATGCAGAGGGCGAGCAGGCCGAGGCCGGGATAGCGCAGCTCGCGCCAGTCCAGGGCCAGGCCCGCGCCGAGGAAGGCGACGCCGAGCCCGGTCCAGGCGAGCGTCAGCCGCACGGCGTCGAGCTCCTTGGCCAGGAAGCAGGCCCCGAGGACCAGCGGCAGGGCGCCGAAGACCATCCCGGCCTGCGGATCGAGCCAGGTCGGCTTCGTCCTCCCCCCGCGCGCGAGCGCGAGGCCTCCGAGCAGGGCCGCGCAGGCCGTCCAGTAGAGATCGGCCGAATACGCGGTCAGCGGCGACAGGAGCTGGGGCGGGTAGAGATAGTAGGTGAAGACCGCCTCGACCGCCGCGACGAGGGACAGGACGATGCCCTGGACCTTGAAGTGCTCCTCGCCCCGCTCGCGGCCCAGCCCGTAGAGGGCGAGCGCGCCGAGGGCCCAGAACGCCAAGCGCAGGCGGCCGTCGAAGACGCGGTAGACGGCGAAGGACGTCGCCGCGGCCGTCAGCCAGCTGAGCAGGACGCGCTGCTCGCGCTTGGAGACGGACGTCCAGCGCGCGGCCAGCTCGTCGGAGACGGGTCCGGAGGCGTAGAGGTAGCCGCAGCCCCCGAGGACGACCGCCGCGGTCCACAGCCGCGTCGGTGCGCCCAGAACCTCCGCGTCCGCGCCGTAGGCGACGAAGAACGAGTAGACGAGCAGGCCGATCTCGAGCAGGACCGCGTGCTTCCAGAAGTCGACGCGGTCGAAGAAGTCGGCCGCCCACTCGGCCAGGAGCGCGAGCGCGACGAGCGCGCACAAGAACGGCGCCGCGTCGAGCACGCCCCACAGGCCGACGACGAGCGCCGCCGAGCCCGCGTGCAGCCACAGCGGCCCGACGAGGGCCTCCCACTCCTCGGGCGAGTCCAGCCAATAGCGGTAGAAGCGCGAGAAGCCGTACGACAGCGCCGCGAAGACGAACAGGGCCATGCCCGCCGCGCGGCGGCTCTCGGCGCCGAGGCGCGCGACGTTGAGATAGAACGCGAAGGTCAGCGCCGCCAGGACCAGCCCTGCCGCCCGCCAGGCCGCCTGGTCGAGGACCAGGCCGATCCAGACCGCGCCGCAGGACAGCGCGATCCAGGCCAGCAGCTTCCACATCGGGTTCGGCATCGCGAAGACCGCGGCCGCCAGCAGGCCGAGCGCCAGGACCGCGTTGACCGACGCGGCCGGCGAGCGGCGCGAGAGCAGGCGCGCGTAGAGGACCGACGGGACCGCGAAGAACGCCGCCAGCACGGCCGCGCGGCGCAGCTCCGGGACGCCGAAGTAGATGCGGCCCATCGTGCCCGCGAACAGCGCGAACAGCGCCGCGTTGACGCACAGCACGGCCTCGCCCAAAGACGGCTCCCGTCGGAAGAGGCGCTCGCGCGCCTTCCCGAGCAGGGGCAGGGCCGCGACGATCAGGTACGGCACGGCCAGCCAGACGAACGGCGCGACGAAGTTCGAGACGCTGCGCTGGGCCTCCGGCATGCCGACCACGCGCGCGTAGACGGACATGTAGTTCGCGTAGTAGCCGGCGAGGCTGGCCAGCAGGACGTCGGCCTCCCCCGCGCCGACCGCGACCGCGGCCGAGGCGGCGAAAACGATCATGAACAGGTCGAAACTGGGGACGTCCCGCCCGCACAGGAGCATCACGAAATAGGTGAGCCCCACCGCGTACAGGCGCAGCGGGCGCGAGCGGCGCGACATCGCGTGGGAGACCATCCCCCCCGCCGTCGCCAGGAGGAGGCCCAGCTCCGCCTGCGGCGAGAGCACGATCCTCGTCGGCGGGAAGTAGTAGGCGGCGTAGGCCGTCGTGAAGAGGACCGTCCAGCCGCCGCCGATCAGCGTGCCGGAGAGCCGGCCGTACGGAGGCCGGTCGAAGACTTTCTCGCCGGCCGCGATCAGCGCCGCGCCCGCCGCCGCCGCGATCGCGACGCGGACCTCCGGGCCCGCGTTCGCGGCGGTCCACAGCAGGAAGAAGACGATCCCCAGGGCCAGGATCGCGATGCCGGCGTACTGGAGGAGTTGTTCGCCGATGAACTTCTCGTCGAGGCGCCAAGACGGCTTGGCGTTCCCGTCCCCGGTCGCCAGCGGGGCGACCAGAGGCCCCTTCTTCTTCTTCGCGGGAAGCGGGAGCTTCGACGCGGGCGCCGGCGGCGCGTGAGGCGCGGCGGATGCGGGCCGCGGCGGCGGGACGGGACCGTCCTCGTGCCCGCGCAGACGGTCCAGGTCGCCGCGCAGGCCGGTCACCTCCGCGCGCAGGGACTCGATCTCCTTCCAGAGGGCGCGGATCGTGCCGAGGAGCTCTTCGTTCTCGGGCTCGGCCATCGGGACGAAGTATAGGGGGGAGCCGCGGAACGGTCAAGCCCTTCTATGCTAGGATGGGCCCCATGGCCGAGCCGCGCGAGTTCAAGCCTCTCAAGGACCTGGGAGAGATTTCCCTCGGCGACCGCAGCACCCTGCGCTTCTATGTCGACGAGTTCAAGGGCTACAAGTACGGCTCGATCCGCGCCTTCGTGACCGGGGAGACCTACTCCGGCCCGACGAAGTCCGGGATCACGCTGAACGCGCGCATCCTCGACGAGGCGATCGCCGCCCTGTCGAAGCTCCCGGCCGAGCCGGTCGAGACC
>JAGWRY010000419.1 GCA_028869495.1 Elusimicrobiota bacterium
CTCGCGCGCGAGGCCGCGCACGGCCTCGTCCTGCCGCGCCCGGTCCCGCTGGCCCTGCACGGCGGGCTCTTCCGCGACGCGGCGCTGCGGCGCGCGGTCCTCGCGCGCCTGGGGCGCGGCTGGCTCGCCGTCCCCGTCCCCGCCGACGCCGCCCGAGCCGTCGCCGTTCTTTTGTAAGATGAGCGCATGCTGATCGCCCTCGCCTGCGACCACGCCGGCTATCCACTGAAGAAGCAGGTTCAAGACTGGCTCGAGAAGAACGGCCACCGCGTGCTGAACCTCGGCGTGGACACCGACGCGGTCCCCGCCGACTACCCGGACGCGGCGCGCGCCGCCGCCGAGGCCGTCGCCGCCGGCAAGGCCGAGCGCGGGATCGTCGTCTGCGGCTCGGGCGTCGGCGCGACCGTCGCCGCCAACAAGGTCCCGGGCGCGCGCGCCTGCCTGTGCCACGACACGTTCTCCGCGCGCCAGGGCGTCGAGGACGACGACCTGAACGTGCTCTGCCTCGGCGGGCGCGTGATCGGGCCGTCGCTCGCCTTCGAGGCCGTCGCCGCGTTCCTGGGCGCCAGGTTCTCCGGCCTCGAGCGCCACCGGCGCCGGAAGGACAAGGTCGTCGCGATCGAAAAAGCCTACTCGAAGGAGGCCGCCTGACATGACCCGGAAAAACCCTCTCGTCGAACTGCGCCGCTTCGGCGTCTCCGTCTGGTACGACTACGTGAGCCGCCAGCTGATCGAGTCCGGCCGCCTGAAGAGCCTGATCGAGGACGACGGCGTGCGCGGCGTGACCTCGAACCCGACGATCTTCGAGAAGGCGATCGGCGGGTCCGCCGACTACGACGAGGCGATCCGCCGCCGCGCGCGCCCCGGCCAGACGCCGGCCGCGCTCTTCGAGCTCCTCGCCGTCGAGGACATCCGCGCCGCCTGCGACCTGTTCCGTCCACTCTACGACGAGGCCGATGGCCGCGACGGCTTCGTCAGCCTCGAGGTCGCGCCGTCGCTCGCGCGCGACGCCGCAGGCACCCTCGCCGAGGCGCGGCGCCTGTGGGCCGCGGTCTCCCGTCCGAACCTGATGATCAAGGTCCCGGGCACCGTCGAAGGCCTGCGCGCCTTCGAGGACCTGACCGCCGAGGGGATCTCGGTCAACGTGACCCTGCTCTTCAGCCAGGAGCGCTACGCCGGGGTCGCCGAAGCCTACCTGCGCGGCCTCGAGCGCCGCGCCTCCGCCGGGCATGCGCTCTCGCGCGTCGCCTCGGTCGCCAGCTTCTTCGTCAGCCGCGTGGACACCCTCGTCGACCAGCTCCTCTCCGCCCGCCCCGAGCCGGAGGCCAAGACCCTGCTCGGGAAGGCCGCGATCGCCAACGCGAAGCTCGCCTACCAGCACGGCAAGGCCGTCTTCGCCTCGGCGCGCTTCCAGGCCCTCGCCGCCAAGGGCGCCCGGCCGCAACGCCTGCTCTGGGCCTCGACGGGCACGAAGAACCCGGCCTACAAGGACGTCCTCTACGTCGAGGAGCTGATCGGCCCCGACGTCGTCAACACGATGCCGCCGGCGACCGTCGACGCCTACCGCGACCACGGCGCCGGGCGCTTCAGCCTCGAGGAGCGCCTCGACGAGGCGCGCGCGCACTGGGACGCCCTGCCCCGATTCGGGGTGGACGTCGCGGCCGCGATGGCCCGGCTCGAGGAGGACGGCCTGAAGTCGTTCGCGAACTCGTTCGAGACGCTGATGGGCAAGCTCTCGGCCAAGCGCGCCCTGCTGGAGGCCGAAGGCGCGGCCGCCGACGCGGCGCTGGCCGAGCTCGAGAAGAAGCGCTTCGCCGAACGCCTGTGGGCGAAGGACGCCTCGCTGTGGAAGGACGACGCCGCGCACCAGAAGCTGATCAAGCACGCGCTCGGCTGGCTGACGGCCCCCGAGGCCGCGGCCGCGGGCCTGGCGCCCGTGCGCGCCTTCGCCAAGGAGATCGCCGGCGAGGGCTTCGCGGACGTCGTCGTCCTCGGCATGGGGGGATCGAGCCTCTGCGTCGAGACGATCCGCCGCTGCCTGCCCGCCGCCGCGAAGAGCCCGCGCCTGCGCGTGCTCGACTCGACGCACCCGGACGCGGTCGCCGCCCTCGAGCGCGAGCTCGACCTGGACAAGACGCTCTTCGTCGTCGCGAGCAAGTCGGGCTCGACGCTGGAGCCCAACTGCATGCTCGACTGGTTCTGGGACGCCGTCTCGCGGCGCCCCGGCTCCAAGCCGGGCCGGCAGTTCGCCGCGATCACGGACCCGGGCACCTCGCTCGAGAAGCTGGCGCGCGAGAAGGGCTTCCGCCGGACCTTCCTGAACCCCAGCGACGTCGGCGGCCGCTTCTCGGCGCTGACCTTGTTCGGCCTCGTCCCCGCCTGCCTCGGCGGCGCGGACGCCGTCGGGCTCCTGGACCGCGCCCGCGCGGCCGCGCGGGCCTGCGCGCCGAGCGTGCCGACGCGCGAGAACCCGGCCCTGCGCCTGGGCGCCGCGGGCGAGCAGGCCTTCGCGGCCGCGCGGGCCCGATCGAGCAGGGCCGCGGCGTCCGCGCCGCCGAGGACGGCGGGCACGACGCCGAACAGGGTCAGCGCCGAGAAGCGTCCGCCGACGTCGCTGGGGTTCA
>JAGWRY010000420.1 GCA_028869495.1 Elusimicrobiota bacterium
CCGCGCGCCGCGGCGACCGCTTCGTCCGGCTCTCGGCCTGGTACGTCGGCCTGAGCCTCGCGGTCCTCCCGCTGTGGCCGATCCACGACCGCCGCTACGCCCTCGTCCTCGTGCCGTTCTTGGGCGCCCTCCTCGTCCGCGGCCTGGAGTCCCTGCCGCGGGCGCGGGGGGCGCGGGCCGCGGCCGCCGCGCTCGTCCTCGGCCTGCTGGCCGTCTTCCACGCCCGCGCGAACGCCGGGAACCTGGCCGACTCCTTCCGGCCGGCGCCGGAGCGCTCGGTCCCCGCGCGCACCGCCGCCTTCCTGAACGCGCGCACCCCGCCCGACGCCCGGATCCTGGCGCTCGAGGCGCCGACGTTCCAGCTCTACGTCTCGCGCCGCGTCCTGCGCCCGGCCGACTGCGCGACGAGCGCGGATTTCCTCGCGTCCGTGAGGCGCCGCGGGATCGGCTGGATCGTCTTCTACGAGCTGGACCGGGACTGGGCGGCCGGCGCCGCGGACGCGGACCTGCAGTCCCGCCTCGCGCGCTGGACCGCGGCCTCGCCGCTGTTCGAGCGGGTCTTCGCCGACCCGGCCGAGGAGACCGTCGTCTACGCGCTCCGGGCCGGGCGCCGCGGGCGCTAGGCCGCGACCGGCGCGCCGTCCGGGATCGCCATCAGGCGGCGGCGGAACTCGGCGGGGGAAGGCAGGCGCTTGTCGGCGTCGGGCTCGAGCGAGGCGTCGATCAGCGCCTCGAGCTCGAGCGGCACGCCGCGGACCAGGCTCGACGCGCGGCGATAGGCCTTCGCGAGCTTGGCCTGGCTCGAGCCCTCGAACGGGCGGACCCCGGTCGTCATCTCGTAGAGGACGGCGCCCAGCGAGAACACGTCGCTCTCCTTCTGGACGAGGCCGTACTCCTGCTCCGGCGCCATGTAGTGCGGCGTGCCGACGACCGTGCGCGTGACGGCCTTCGCTCCGGCGCGGGCCGCGTGGCGCGAGATGCCGAAGTCGAGGACCTTGACCCCGCCCGGCGTCAGCATGACGTTCGAGGGCTTCAGGTCTCGGTGCACGACGTCGCGCGCCTGCGCGTACTCGAGCGCGGCGCAGACCGGCTCGAGGATGCGCTTGATCTCGGAGAGGGACAGGCGCCGGCGCTCGGCGAGCACCTGGTCGAGCGTGCGGCCCTCCAGGCGCTCGAAGACCAGGTAGAGGCCGCGCTCGTCCTCGACGATGCCGTGGATGTCGACGATCGCCGGGTGGTGGAGCTCGGCGACCGTGCGCGCCTCCTCGAGGAAGTCGGCCTTCGCGGCGTCGTCGAGCTTGTACTCGTCGCGCAGCATCTTGATCGCGACCGGGCGCTTGAGCCTCTTGTCGAAGGCCTCGTAGACGACGCCCATCCCTCCCTGGCCGATCGCGCGGCCGATGTCGTAGTCGGCCTCGAGGCCGGACGGCGGCGCCGTCGCGGCGCGCCGGCGCGCGCGGGAGTCGCGCCAGGCCGAGCCGACGTGCAGGAGGCCGAAGCCGATCAGCAGGCCGCCGATCAGGGAGGAGAGCAGGATCGTCGCGAACGCGCGCCGGCGCCAGGCGAGGCGCCGGGCCTCGCGCCAGCGGGAGCGGTCGGCGCCGGGCCCGGCGGACAGGCCGTGCCGCCGCGCGGCGTCGCGATAGACCCCGTCGAACTGCGGGTCGAGCCCCGCGGCGGTCTTGTAGTCCGCGAGCATCGAAGGGTAGTCGCCCTTCTGCTCGTCGGCGTAGGCGCGGTTGGCGAACGCGTAGGCGTCCTTCGGATCGATCTCCAGCGAGTAGTGCGCGTCGGCGACCGCGTCGCGGTAGCGTCCCATCCGGTTGTAGGCCCAGGAGCGCGCGTCGCGAAGCGCGGTGTCGTCGGGGCGGATCGTCAGGCCGCGCGTCGCGTCGATCGCGGCCTCGCCGTAGTCGCCGATCAGGTTGTGCGCGGCCGCGCGGAAGTACAGCGCCCGCGCGTCGGTCGGGTCGAGGGCGAGGGCCTTGTCGGCCGAGTCGACGGCGCCCCAGTAGTCCTTGATCGACAGCTTCTCGCCGGCGTCGGAGACGAGGCGCTCGACGTCGCGGGGCGCGGGGGCCTCCGCCGGGGACAGGCGCTTCGCGTCGGCCTGCGACTCCTGCTGGACCATCGCGTGGTAGTCGCGCTCGACCGAGGCCGCGAGCTCCGTCTTCGGCGCGCCGAGCGCGGACGCGGCGCTCGCGCGCCCCTCGGAGAGCTTCATCAGGTCGAACGCGGTCATGTCCTTCGGATCGAGGGCGACCGCGCGCCGGGCATCCTCGGCGGCGTGCGGGTAGTCGCCGAGGCCGTACGAGGCCGCCGCGCGCGCCGCGTAGGCCGCGGCGTCCTTCGGGGAGATCCGGGCCGCGCGGTCGGCGTCGGCGTAGGCCGAGGACGCGTCGCCGAGCCCGGCGTTGGCGCGCGAGCGGCTGACCAGCGCGCCGGGGTCGTCGGGCGAGAGTTCGAGCGCCGCCTCGGCGAAGCCGAGGGCGTCCTTCCAGCGCCCGGCGTTCGCGTCGAGGCGCGCGGCCGCGCGCGCGGCCTTCAGGCGCAGTCCGGCGGGCTCCGCGGGCCCGAGCTCGCGCACGGCCTCGTTGAAGGCGCCGAGGTGCGAGTCGATGTAGGCCTGGCGCTGGGCGGCGGGCAGGGCCGCGGCGGCGGCCTGCAGGTCGGACAGGGCGGCGAGGACGTCGTCGCGCCCCTTGCCCGCGGGCTCGGCCGACAGCTCCCGCTCCGCGGCGGCGAGACGCCCCTCCGAGTCGTCGCTGCGGGCGACCGGGGCGCGCCCGGGGGCCGCGGCGAGCGGCGGCAGGCGCCAGGCGATCGAGGACGGGAGGACCCCGGCGAGGGCGTCCTTCTTGTCGTCCGCGCGGACGTCGGCCGCGGACGCGAAAACGAGAAGGCCGACGAGCCAGAGAGGGGCGAGAGCTCGCTTCATAAAGGGAAACCCGATGCGTCCAGTGTAAAGAGAGCGGCCCTTTCCGTCAAGGGCCCCCCGGGCCAGGTCCACGGACCTTTCGTTCTCCGCTCAAGGGGCCGCCGTCCGCCCCGGCCCCGTCGGGACCGCGCGCCATTGAGGCGCGCTTGGGTCGCTCGGCGGCGAACGGCGCAACGACGGCTTGCCGTCCTTCGCTCCACATCCCGCCGTGACCGGGACGAACGGCGGTCTCCCGGAGCGGTCGGCCGACCGCCCGAATCGCCGCCGTCCGATCC
>JAGWRY010000421.1 GCA_028869495.1 Elusimicrobiota bacterium
CGCCGAAGGCCGACGAGCTGAAGAAGGCCTACGGCGTCATCGTCGATCCCGCCGAGAAGGAGAAGGCGCTCGCCGACGGCAACCGCGAGGCCCTCGGCGTGTCGCAGGCGATCGGGCAGGTCGCGCGCGACCTCGTCGGCGAGGTCCACCGCTCGGTCGATTTCTACCTGTCCCAGGGCCCCGACCGCGCGATCGGCCGCATCGTCCTGTCGGGCGGCTCCGCGCGCACGCGCAACCTGGACAAGCACTTGGCCGGCGAGTTGAAGGTGCCGGTGACCGTGGTCGACCCGTTCTCGTTCGTCTCGGGCGCCGAGGCGGTGCCCGAGGATCTCCGCCCGGCCTTCGGCGTGGCCGTCGGCCTGGCGCTGCGGCGCAATAGGGACTGGGAATAGGCGATGATCAAGGTCAACCTGGTCCCCGCCGAGATCCTCGCGAAGGCGCGTCAGCGCCAGATGATCGTGCAGGGCGCCGTGGCCGGCGGCCTGCTGGCGCTCATCATGGTCGCGCTGTCGCTCGGGCACTGGTACGGGCTGTACCGTCTGAAGAACGAGTATTCGTACAAGAAGTCGGTCCTGAACAATCTCTCGGCGATCGTCAAGCAGGTCGAGGAGCTCCAGACCGAGAGCCAGTCCGTGCGCGCGCGCCTCGGCGTCATCGACAGCCTGCTCAAGGGGCGCGCGTTCTACCCGCTCTTCATGTCCGAGTTCGCGCGGACCGTCCCGTCGGGAATCCAGGTGACGGACCTGACGACGGCGGCGCAGGGCGCCGACGCGCTGAAGCTGTCGATCGCGGGGACCGCGAACACGAACGACGACATCGCCTCGTGGCTGCGCGGCTTCCAGAAGCACCCTAATTTTTCGGCGGTCAATCTCGGCCCGGTGAGCGCGAGCGGCAAGGGTTATTCGTTCACGATGACGGCGGTCTACACGAACAAGCTCTAGAACATGGCCATCCAGCTCTCGAAGCAGCAGCAGCAGTACCTGGCCGCGGGCGTCTTCCTGTCCGCCGTCGTGATCTTCCTTTACGTCTGGTTCTTCTGGCTCCCGATCTCCAAGAAGCAGTCGGAGCTTTCCGACCAGATCGAGCAGACGGACCGCAAGATCGCCCAGGCCAAGGCCGAGGCCTCGCGCCTCAAGCAGCTGCAGGGGGAGCTGGCGGTGCTCAAGCAGCAGGCCTCCGACGCCGAGAAGAGGCTTCCGCGCGAGAAGTCCGTGCCGGACATCCTGGACACCCTCTCGAGCCTGGCGCGCAAGTACAACGTGACGATCCTCAAGTTCGCGCCGGGGCCGCAGAAGAGCCAGCAGTACTTCGTCGAGCTCGACTACCCGATGTCCATCAGCGGCCGCTACAACGACATCGGGCGCTTCCTGGCGGCGATCGCCCTCGAGGAGCGCATCTTCAACGTCAGGGACGTCGTCTACCCCGGCGCCGCCGCGGACGGGAAGATCTCCGCGTCGTTCACTCTGCTCACCTACCAATATAAAGGATGACCACGCTCGCGCTCGCCGTCCTCGCCGCCTCCTTCGCGGCCGCCGCGCCGGCGGTCAAGCCCGCGCCTGCGAAGGCCGCTCCCGCTCCCGCTCCCGCTCCCGCTCCCGCCCCCGCTCCCGCGGCGGAGGCGCCCGCGACGAGCACCTACACCGTCTCGACCCTCTACACCGGCGACCAGGTCCGCGATCCCTTCCTGCCCCCGTCGATGGGATCACCCGCCGGCCGGCGCGCCGGCGACAAGGGGCCGCTGTCGGTCGACATCCACACCCTCCAGCTGCGCGGTATCATGCAGGGCGGGCGCAGCCAGTTCGCCCTTTTTTCGACGGAATCCGGCCTCTCGCTGATGCTGCGCGGCGGCCGCCTCTACGACGATCTCAACAACCGGATCCCCGGCATCACCGGGAGCATCCGCCTCAGGCAGAAGCGCGCCGTGCTGATCACGGCCGACAAGGACGTCCAGATCTTCGACCTCGGGGAGAAGAACGACCGGGACGGCGCGCCGTAGCGCCGTTCCACGGAGCGAGAGAGCCCATGACCACGCACGATCTGAAGAAGGCGACGGCGGCGCTTCTGGCGGCGGCCCTCGTCGCGCCCCAAGGCGCTTACGCGGCCGAGGCCGCGAAGGCGGTCGCGGCGGCGAAGGCGCCCAAGGTCGAGGCTCAGCCCGCGCCCGTGCTCTTCCGCGGCGTGGACGTCGGCGACGACTCCGTGGCGATCAAGCTGAGCGGCCGCGCCGCCTACGACAGCTTCCTGACGCAGAAGCCGCCGCGCCTGGTGATGGATCTCATCGGCGTGAAGGACAAGTCGTCCCTGCGCTCGGTGCCGGGCCGCGGGGCGGCGCTCGCGCGCGTGCGCTCCGCGCAGTATCAGGTCAAGCCGCGCCTGATCACGCGCGTCGTCCTCGATCTCGTCCGCATGACCGGCTACAAGATCGGCGTGAACTCTCAGGGGCTGACGGTCCAGCTCGGCAGCCCGGTCAGCTCCGAGGCCGTCGCCGCGGGAGCGACGCTCCCCGCCGCGCCCGCGGCTCCGACGGCGCCCCGCATGCCCGTCCCGGCCGCGCCGAAGCCGGCCG
>JAGWRY010000422.1 GCA_028869495.1 Elusimicrobiota bacterium
GCCCGCCTTGCCCGGGGGCATCGGGGCGTTGTCGTCGTGGCCGACCCAGACGGCGGCGGCCAGGTCCGGCGTGACGCCGGCGAACCAAGCGTCGCGGTAGTCGTTCGTCGTGCCGGTCTTGCCGGCGGCCGGGATCGTGAATCCGGTCCGGCGGGCCGGTCCGTACGCGGTCCCGCCCGGCGCGAGCACGCCTTTCATCACCGCGACCGTCGTCCGGCAGGTCTCGGGCTTGAAGACCTGCACGCCCGGGGCCGCCGGCGCGTCGGACGGGATCAGGACCTTGCCGTCGCGGTCGTCGACCTCCCGCAGCCACCACGGCGTCGCGGCGACGCCTCCGCGGACGAAGACCGCATAGGCCCGCGCCATCTGCAGGGGCGAGACGTCGGCCGAGCCCAGCGCCAGCGACAGGTTGCGCGGCCACTGAGCCCGCGGGACCCCGGTCGCCTCGGAAAGGACCTGGATCACATGGTCGATGTCGATCTGCTGGAGCAGGCGCACCGCGACCGAGTTCAGCGACTTGTGCAGGGCCTCGGCCAGCGTCACCTCGCCGAAATAGCGGTTGCCGTAATTGTGCGGGGACCAGCGGCGGCCGCCGGGGATCCTGAACGTGATCGGCGCGTCGAGGATCTTGCTGTCGGGCGTGAAGGCTCCGCTCTCGAAGGCCGTTCCGTACACGAACGGCTTGACCGCCGAGCCCATCAGGCGCCGCCCGTCGACCGCGCGGTCGAACTGGTTCTGGAACGAGAACGCCGAGCCTCCGACCAGCGCGATCAGCGAGCCGTCCTTCGCGCGCAGGGCGACGAGCGCGCCCTCGACCGGGTCGCCCTTGCCCGCCGGCTCGCCGTCCGCGTCGGCTTTCGCGTTCGGGTCGTTCTCGCGCGCGAGCTGACGGTCGAGCGCGCGCCGCGCCGCCTTCTGCGCGTCGAGATCGAACGTCGTGCGGATCGTCAGGCCGCCCTTGAGCAGACGCTCCTTCGAGAAGTCCGCCAGCATCCGCCGCCGGACGAACTCGACGAGGTACGGCGCCTCGTTGACGCGCGTGCTCCAGAAGGACACCCGCGGCTCCCGCTCGCGCCGGCCGAACGCGTCCCAGAAGTCGCTCTGGATCCGCTCGATCGCCGAGTCCGGGATGTAGCCGTTGCGGGCCATGCGCCCGAGCACCGTGCGCAGGCGCGCGTGCGCGAGCTTCGGCGAGTCGAACGGCGAGTAGCGCAGGGGGTTCGGGATGATGCCGACGAGCATCGCGGCCTCGCCGACGTCGAGCGCGGAGGCCGGCTTGCCGAAGTAGTACTCCGAGGCCGCCTCGACGCCGAAGCAGCCGTGCCCGAAATAAGAGAAGTTCAGGTACATCAGCAGGATCTGGTCCTTCGTGTACTTCTGCTCGATCTTGCGCGCGCAGAAGTATTCGAAGGCCTTGCGTCCGAGCGTGTAGCGGCGCGTCGTGAACATCTGCTTGGCGAGCTGCTGGGTGATCGTGCTGGTCCCGTGCGGGCGGCGCAGATGGACGAGCGCGAGCAGGGCCGCGCGGGCCGTCGCCCGCCAGTCGACGGCGCCGTGCTCGTAGAAGCGCCGGTCCTCGCTGGCGACGAGAGCCTTCTTCAGATAGACCGGCAGCTCGTCCGGCGAGCGCACGTACTGCCCCTTCTGGATCGAGAACTCGCCGATCAGCCGGTCCTTGACGTCCAGGATGCGCGTCGGCTCCGCGGCGACCGCGAGGGTCGAGGCGAGATACGGGACCTCGAAGGTGTCGTCGCTGGCGACCAGATGCTCCTCGCGCCCCGGGACCGTCAGGTTCAGGTAGTACTGGTCCATCTTCTCGACGATCTGGGGCTCGAGCTCGCGGTAGCGCCACCAGGCGGCCAGCAAGGTGACCCCGCCGGCCGCGCCGGCGAGGACGGCCGCGGCCAGCGCGGCGAGCGCCGCGCGCTGGAGCCAGGTTCGAAGCATTCTTTCATGATACCAAAGCCGCCCCCGCCGTCCGACCGGCGGAACTCCCGGGCGGCGCCGCGCGTAAGGGTGGGGTGCGGTCCTGGACCGAGCTCGCCCTCCACGTTCTCCTGCCCGCCGCCTGCGCCCACTGCCGCGGGGACCTGCCGGCGCGCGCGGACGGTCCGCTCTGCGCGCCCTGCGCGGCGGCCCTGCCGCCGCCGCC
>JAGWRY010000423.1 GCA_028869495.1 Elusimicrobiota bacterium
GGCCGCGCTCCCGGCCGCGCGCCGCGCCGCCGCGGCGGCGGAGACGCAGGCGCGGCGCGACCTCGGCGTCCTGCGCGAATACGCGGCGGCGGCCCTGCGCGCGCTGTCGGCCAACAAGGGACGCAGCCTCCTATCGATGCTCGGCATCACGATCGGGGCCGCGTCCGTCGTCGCGATGCTGGCGCTCGGGGCCGGCGCGACCGAGGCGATCCAGGCGAAGCTGGCCTTCCTGGGCACGAACCTCGTGATGATCTTCGGGCACCCCCCGCACCGCTCGCGCCCCGGCCCCTACGGCGCCTACTCGCGCCTGACCCTGCAGGACGCGGAGGCGATCCGGCGCGACGTCCCGGGCGTCGCCGACGTCTACCCCGAGGCCGAGGCCGACGTCCAGGTCGTCTACAAGGACAACAACGAGCGCCCGGAGATGCAGGGCGTCACGCCGAACTACGAGCAGATCCGGCACGCGACGCCCTACTACGGCCGCTTCTTCACCGCGAAGGAGAACGAGCAGGAGGCGCGCGTCGTCCTGCTCGGGCAGACCGTCGTCGAAAACCTGTTCGGGACGGAGAACCCGATCGGCAAGACCGTCGAGGTCGAGCACAACGCCTTCCAGGTCATCGGGGTCCTCCCGGCGAAGGGCTCGAGCGGCTTCGGCGATCAGGACGACATGATCGTCGTCCCGATCCGCACCGCGATGCGGCGCGTGATCGGCACGCGCTATCTGCACGAGATGGGCCTGCAGTGCGCGTCGGCGGCCGCCATCCCGGGGGTCATCAGCCGCGCCGAGGCCCTGCTGCGCCGCCGCCACCGCATCCCGGCGTTCGAGGAGGACGACTTCATCCTGCGCGACATGGGCGAGCGCCAGCAGATGCTCGAGGACACGACGGGCACGATGTCGCTCCTGCTGGCGATCGTCGCGGCGATCTCGCTCGTCGTCGGCGGCGTCGGCATCATGAACATCCTGCTCGTCTCGGTCAACGAGCGCACGCGCGAGATCGGCCTGCGCAAGGCGGTCGGCGCGACGCGGCGCGCGGTGATGGCGCAGTTCCTGATCGAGTCGCTGGCGCTGGCCGGGGGCGGGGGCCTGCTCGGCGTGGCTCTCGGCGCCGCGACCTCGCTGTCCTTGGCGGCCTTCGCCGGCTGGGCCGCCGTCGTCACGCCCGCCTCCGTCCTGCTCGCCTTCGGCTCCTCGGCGGGCTCCGGCCTCGTCTTCGGCCTGTGGCCGGCCCGCGCCGCCGCGCTCAAGTCCCCGATCGAAGCTCTGCGCTACGAATGACCCGCAAAAGGAGAACTCCGCGATGAAACGAACCGCCCCCGCCGTCCTGCTCGCGCTGTGCGCGGCCGCCGCCCCCGCGCGCGCCGCCGGGAAGTCCGCGCCGCCGTCCGGGCCGCGCGCCGACTACCGGATCTCGTTCGAACTGCGCTCGGGAGACCTGTCCGCGTCCGGCTCCTTCCTCGCCGCCGTCGGGACGCAGGCGAACTACGTGCGCGGCGGAGAGACCCCGATCGAGTCCGTCACCGCCTCGGGGCGCACCGTCGACTTCAAGAAGCACGGCGTGATCGCGAACTGCCTGCCGCTGGCGGAAAAGGACGGACTCGTCGACCTGCAGTGCCAGTTCGAGCTCTCCGGTCCGACGGCCCCCGTCGGGGAGCTGAAGGTCCGGCCCGTCGAGACGTTCCAATACCAGTCCGAGGTCCTGCTGCGCCCGGGGAGGCCGCTGCGGCTCGTCGACGAGCGCGACCGCCGCGTCGAGGTGACAGTCGTCCGCGTCGCGCCTTGAATCTTGCGCGGCGGCCCGGCGATCTAGTACTTTAGACCTATCGGCGGATAGGTCTTTCGGTCCTGGTTTTCTAGGCCCATTAGGCTATCCTGTTCATAACCTTGTAGTCCCCGGGATCGGCCGGGGAGCATCCACCTCCGGACCGGAATCCGGGGCGCCAGGGGAGACGGCCGCCGACGGCCGCTTCCTCTGGTTTTTTTTCGGGCCTCCGCACCGCACGGAATGTCCGCACTAGACCAAGGAGGACGCATGACGCCGAAGGCCGCACGCTCGCTCTCGAAGCTCATCCTCGGAGCGGCTCTTCTGACCGCGTCGTTCGCTTCGGACCGCCCCGCCGCCGCCCAGTCGCTGACCCCCGCGCCGTCGTTCGCCGCGTCGCTCGACGCGATCGCCGCGCGGGCCGCCGCCCAAAAGAATTCGCAGAAGGCCGCCGCGACGAAGGCCGCGCCGTCGAAGGCCTACCTTGAAGGCTACGCCGACGGCTGGGGGGCGACCGCCGTCGTGCCGCACCTGCTCGCGGCGCGCGTCCAGCCCGACTACTCCTACACGCCGGGCCACCTGTGCACGCCGAGCGACCCGAACTTCAAGGAGTACCGCTACGCGGAGCACATCCCGTACTGCCAGCGCAACGTCACGTACGCGATGAAGCAGGAGATCGCCGCGCACTACGGCGTGCCGCAGTCGGACTGGCCGAGCTACGAGTTCGACCACCTGATCCCGCTGGCGATCGGCGGCGACAGCTCGGTCGACAACCTGTGGCCTCAGCCGCACGGCATGCCGGACGGCAGCAACGGCAAGGACAAGCTCGAGTACCAGCTCTACCTGCAGATGAAGAACGGCGCGATCACGCAGGCGCAGGCCGTCAAGGAGATTTACGACTGGTTCACGGTCTCCGACATGGCCCACCAGATCGCCAACCCGAGCCTCGCGGCCCGCTGAGATGACGAGCTTCGAGAAGGTCTAGGCCGCTTCAGCCGACGACGACGCAGGCCCGCTCGATCGCGGCCGCCCACCGGCCCTTGCCGATGCGCGCGCGCGCGGCCAGGCGGATCGGGCCGTCCTGCGGGGCCGGGGTCCAGTCGTACCAGAAGTATCCGGCGGCCTCGCGGCAGTCGAACCACTCGCCGGAGGCGACGCGCACCTGCGCCTGGCCGGCGCCGGCGGCGCCGACGCGGACCGCGTAGTGTCCGGGGCGGACGACGTCGCCCTCCTGCGGGAAATCGATGGAGACCTCGAGACGGGTCTTGGCGGCGGCCGCCTTGGCGGCGGCGTTCCGGCTCTGCTTGCTGGGGTTCATTTTCTTGGCCACGGGGATAGGATAGCACTTCGGACGCGGGGTCCGTCCTTCGACGGTCGGAACGTTCCTGCCGCGCGCGTCAGCGCCCCCCGTCGGGCAGAACGCCGGCCAGCACGCCGGCGTAGCGGCGCTTGGCCGCCTCGTGGCCCGGATGGTTGAAGCGGACGTGCTGGTCCTGGAACGAGCCGAACAGGCGGTCGAAGCCGAAGAAGCAGATGCCGTAGTTCTTGTTCATGCGCCCGGCGTCGCTCAGGTCCATGTGGTGGACGTCGTGGCGACGCCGCGCGTCCAGGAACCAGCGCTTCCAGGCGAGGCTCCCCTCCATCCAGAAGCCCTGCAGGTGCATCGCGTCGTGCATGTACCAGAACATCAGCGCCCCCCAGCCCAGCGCGCAGGCCGCGAAGACCGCCTGCTCGGGCGCCCCGACGCCGAGCCGCGTCAGGACGGCCGTCGTCGCGCCCAGGATCAGCGCGACCGGCAGGAGCCACTCCAGGCCGATGCCGAGCAGGCTCGCCCGCCCGTAGGTCGAGTCCAGGTAGTTCCGCGACGGACGCTGGGGCTTGTCGGGAGCGTAGACGACGAGGTGATGGATCATGTGGTTGCGGCTCAGGAAGGGGATCTTCTCGCTGTGCAGGAGGACGTGCAGCCAATAGCCGACGAACTCGGCGTAGAGGCAGGCGGCGGCGGCGGACAGCAGGAGACGCGGGATCATGGGCTCACCTCGAGTCCCGGCATCGTTGCAACGCTCCCACCGTGCCCGACGCCGGCTTCTGGCCCGAGACCGGCTAGAAGCGCCAGACGGCGACGGCGCCCTCGCCGCCGCGCTCCAGGATCGGGACCAGCGCCAGCGTCGGCCGCGCGGCCGAGCGCGCGCGGACCACGTAGCGCGCGACGGCCCAGCCCAGCGCGCTCCCGAC
This sequence comes from Elusimicrobiota bacterium, assembly GCA_028869495.1. Lineage (GTDB taxonomy): Bacteria > Elusimicrobiota > Elusimicrobia > UBA1565 > UBA9628 > GWA2-66-18. The sequence continues at coordinate 3,996 of JAGWRY010000423.1, forward strand.
GAAGACGTCCGAGGTCCAGTGCTTGTCGTTGTAGACGCGCGAGGCCGCGGTCAGCGCCGCCAGGCCGTAGGCGGCCGGCGGGACCCAGCGGTGCTCGGGGCCGTACTCGAGCGCGAAGACCGTCGCGACCGAGAAGGCGTCCGACGAGTGGCCGGACGGGAACGAGTAGCGGTCGTTCGAGAGGCCCGGCCCGGTCCAGACTCCGCGCCGGCCGTTCACGTACGGGCGCTCGCGACCGGCCGCGATCTTGATCCCGGTGACGAAAAGGCCGGAGATCGCGAGGCTCTCGACGGCGTCGAGCGAGGCGTCGGCGAGCCGCGCCTTTCCCGCGGCGCGGGCGCCGAAGTAGGACGCCGCCAGAAGCGGCACCGTGTAGAACCCGTTCCCGAAGAACTGCCCGACGCCGGCCAACTTGCCGGCCGCGTCGCTCTGGCTGCGCCGCGCCAGGCTCTGCGCCCACGGGTCGACGCCCGCGTAGAGCCCCGCCCCGACGGCCGCGACGGCCCCGGCTTCGGCCCAGTCGCGCCGGTCCCAGCGCGCGGGAGAAGAGGCCGCGCCGCCCGCGTCGCGAAAGACGGTCTTCACCCAGCCGAGGTCCAGGCGGTCCGCGGCGGGCGGCGGGACGGCGGAGGCGGCGCGCGCCGGGACGGCCGACAGAACGGCCAGCAGGACGGCCAGCGAGAGGCGCGAGGGCACGGCCCAGTATAGCGCATCGCCGCGCGTCGACGCGCGGCCGCGGCGATTGCTAGAGTCTGCGCGATGGCGCATCCCCCGCTCGCCCTCGCCGCGCTCGCCGCCGCCGTCCTCGGCGCGGCCGTCGCCGGCTGGATCCGCTTCCGCCGCCTGGCCGCGGTCGGCGCGGCCTACAAGGCGAAGGTGCTCGCCTCGCTGCTGTTCGTCGCGGAACGCGAGGTCGACGTCGAGCGCGCGCCCGAGGTCTCGGCCGAGGCCTACCGCCCGATGCGCCTGTTCCGCGCGCGGGTCGACCGCGGCACCAAGAGCGTCGCCGTCTCCTTGTTCGGCTTCTTCGAAAGACGCGCCGTCTGGCGCCCGGACCTCGGCGCGGCGCTGGCCCTGCGTCCGCTCCCTCCCGCGCCGAAGCTCCCCTCGATGCCGCCGCGCGGGGCGGCGGATCGCGCCTGGCCCGAAGGCGAGGCCCCCGCGCCCGCCGCCTCGCCGGCGCTCGCGCGCGTCCTCGCGGAAGCCTTCGCGGAGCGCCCGGGCGCCAAGACCCTGCGCCGCACGCGCGCCGCGCTGGTCGCGCAGGGCGGCCGCCTGCTCGCCGAGCGCTACGCGCCCGGCGTCTCGCCGCTCGCCCCGTTCTGCGGCTGGTCGATGACGAAGAGCGTGCTGGGCGGCGCGCTGATCGGCGTCCTCGTCGACCGCGGGATCCTGCGCCTCGACCAGACCCGCCTCCTCGAAGAGTGGGATGCCCCCGGCGATCCGCGCGCCGCGATCTCGCTCGAGGACCTCCTGCGCATGCGCAGCGGCCTCGCCTTCTCCGAGGTCTATTCGGACATGGGCTCCGACGTCAACCGGATGCTCTTCGCCGAGCCCGACGCCGCCGGCTTCGCCGCGTCGCGCCCCCTCGCGGCCCCGCCCGGGACCGTCTGGAAGTACGCGAGCGGGACGACGAACGCGCTTTCCCTGATCGCGCGCCGGGCGCTCGGCGACGAGCGCTACTACGCCTGGCCGCGCGAGGCCCTGTTCGGCCCGCTCGGGATGTCGAGCGCCGTCCTCGAGACCGACGCGGCCGGGACCTTCGTCGGCTCGTCGTACCTGCACGCCTCGCCCCGCGACTGGATGCGCTTCGGCCGGCTCTTCGCGGACGGCGGCCTCTGGGGCGGGCGCCGCGTGCTCTCCGCGGACTGGCTGCGGTTCGTCGCGACGCCGACGCCGCAGTCCCCGAACGGGAAGTACGGCGCGCACTGGTGGCGGAAGCTTTCGCGCGAGCTCGGCGGCGAGACCCCGGCCGCCGCGCGCCTGCCCGCCGACGCCTTCCACGCCCTCGGCCACGAGGGCCAGTGCCTGAGCGCGATCCCGTCGCGCGGCCTCGTCGTCCTGCGCCTCGGCGTCTCGGTCGACGTCTCGGCCTGGGACCACGCGGCCTTCCTGGCCGCCGTCCTCGACGCCGTCGGCGGCTGAGCGCTACCGGCCGGCGGGGCCTTGGACGACCTGGACCAGGTCGGCCGGGCGCAGGAAGCGCGCGTAGGCGGCGCGCACGTCCTCGGCCGACAGGCCGGCGTAGATCTTCGCGGCGCGGACCGGCTCGTCCAAGGGCAGGCCCTCGATCGAGCGCGACAGCCAGCCCCCGGCGACGCGCCCGACGCTGGACTCCGACAGCGGGATCTTTTTCAGCAGCATCACCTTCGCCTGCTTGAGCTCGTGCGCGGTGACCGGCTCCTTCATCATCGCCTTCAGGTCGTCGACGATGATCCGGCGCGCCTTCGAGACGTTCGGCGGGTCGCAGCCGTAATCGACGCTGTAGACGCCGCGCGTGCGGCCGACGTCGAACGACGAGCCGACGAAGTAGACGAGGCCGGCCTTCTCGCGCAGGTCGCGGTACAGGCGCGTCGCGTAGAACGCGCCGCCGAGCACGTGATTGCCGAGCTCCAGCGGGTAGTAGTCGGGGTCGGTCCGCTTGAGCTTCAGCGTCTCGGCCAGCGTGACCCGGTCCTGCACGCGGCTCGAGTCGGGCACGTTCGTCGTGGACGGCGCGTTGTGCGGGACCGCCGGGAACAGGGTGTTCGGCTTCGGGCCCTCGGCCTTCCAGGCGCCGAAGTACTTCTCGATCGCGTCCTTCGCCTTCTCCGGGGTCACGTCGCCGATGACGACGATCGTCGTCATGTCGGGGCGGTACGCCTTGCGGTAGTAGGCGCGGACCTCGTCCAGGGTCAGGGACTTGACGGTCTCCGGCGTCGTCTCGCGCCGGGCCGGGTCGCCCTTCGGGAACAGCCCCTCGCGCAGGGCCTTGCCCGCGAGGTGGTCGGGGCTCTTCAGCTCGCCGGCGACCGAGGCCGCCGTCTGCCGCTGGACGACCTTGAACGCCTTCTCGGGAAGGGCCGGGGAGAGCTCGTTGTCGGCGAGGAGCTGGACGCCGCGCTCGAAGCGGTCGGCGAGGACCTCGACCGAGAAGTCGGAGCCCGCGGACTCGTCGGCCGCGATGTCGTCGAGCGCCTTCTGGAAGGCGATCCGGTCCAGGTCCTTCGTGCCGTACGAGAAGAGCTGGTCGAGCACGCCCGCGGCGCCGTCGCGGCCCTTCGCCTCCTCGATCTTCGGCGCCTCGTCGATGCGGCCGTAGACGGAGACGGTGCGGCTGATCGACAGCGGCTGGACGATCAGGCGGATGCCGTTTGGCAGGACCGAGACCGTCGGGCTCAGGCTCGACGTCGGCAGGCTCATGCGGTCGGCGGTACGGCGCGCCCACTCGGGCAGGACCACGTCCGGATTCTTCGACGACGCGAACGACTCCTGGCCGCCGAAGCCCTTCGACGCGACCGGCTTGCCCGACGGCTTCGGGCTCAGGATCACCGAGATCGCGCGGCCGAAGTCCAGATAGCGCCTCGCGACGCGGTTCACGTCGGCCGGCGTCACTCGGCGGATCGCCTCGATGTCGTCGTCCGGCGAGCGGCGCCCCTCCCCAGCGACGGCCTGCGACCAGGTCATCGCGAGGCCCGACACGGAGTTCTTCTGGAACTCGGCCTCGGCGATCTCCCGCCGCTTGGCCGCCTCGACGAGGTCGGCGGGCACGCCGTTCTTCGCCGCGTCCGCGACGATGCGGCGGACCGAAGCGAGCTGGGCCGCGGCGTCGGCGCCCGCCGGGAAGCCCGCGACCGCGTAGCCGAGGCCCGCCTTGCGGAACGCGCCGTAGTCGAGGCCGGCGAACAGGGCCTTGCCCTCGGGGACCAGCGCGTAGAGCGGCCCGCGCTGGCTGCTGAGCGCGTCCGACAGGATCTGCGCGGCCGCGTAGTCCGGGTCGTCGGAGCCCGGGAAGCGGAACGTGTAGACGGTCATCCCGTACGGGAGGTCGGTGTCCATCGTGCTCGACGAGGCGGCGACGGGCCGGAAGCGGAACGCCGGGCGCGCGGGCAGGCGGCGGCGCGGGATGCCGCCGAAGTAGCGGCGCACGCTCGCCAGCACCTTCGCGGGCTCGACGTCGCCGGCGACGACCAGCACCGCGTTGTTCGGCGCGTACCACTCGTCGTGGAACCGGCGGAGCATCGCGCCGGTGGTCTTGTCGAAGGACGGGCGCGTGCCGAGCGCGTCGTGTTCGTACGGCGTGCCCGCGAACATCGACTTCAGCAGGCGCATGTAGAAGACGTAGCTCGGGCTCGACAGGTCCGAGGCGACCTCCTGCTCGATCGCGCCGCGCTCCTTGTCCCAGAGCTTGTCGGTGCTGAGCACGCCGCGCATCCGGATCGACTCCAGGTGCAGGGCCGTGTCCAGGTCCTCGGACGGCATCGTGAAGAAGTACTGCGTGAGCCCCTGCTGGGTGTCCGCGTCGAAGTCCCCGCCCAGGCCCGCCGAGATCCCCGCCAGCTGGTCGGCCGAGAGGCCGGGACTGCCGCGGAACATGATGTGCTCGGTCGCGTGCGCCGTTCCCGGGAACCCCTTCGGCGCCTCGTTCGAGCCGACCAGGTAGTTGACGACGGTCGTCGCGACCGGGGCCAGCGGGTCGCGCACGACGATCACGCGCAGGCCGTTCTTCAGCGTCGCGCGGACGACGTCTTTCTCCTTCGTCTCGGTCTTGGCCGCGGCGGCCGGCAGGGCCAGGGCGGCGAGCAGGACGGCGAGGGTCGCGGCGCGGGAACGTCGGGGAAGGGTGTTCACGTCCCGGATTCTAACACTTCGCGCGGAGCCGCGTCCCGCCCCAGGAGCCCGGCCAGCGGCCCCTCCGGCGCGCGGGTCCGCTCCGCCCCGGCGAAGACGGCCAGCGAGCGCACGGCCTCGGCCGTTCCCGCCAGGGCCTCGGGCGACGGCGGGGCCTCGAAGGAGACGGCGCGCACCTCGAGCAGGCGCTCCTCGCGGCGGTTCTTCGCGTCGAGGCGCCCGATCAGGCGCCCGTCGTGCAGGATCGGCAGCGCGTAGTAGCCGTGCGCGCGCTTCTCGCGCGGGACGTAGACCTCGATCCGGTAGTCGAAGCCGAACAGCTCCCGCGCGCGGCCGCGGTGCCAGAGGAGCGAGTCGAACGGGCTGAGGAGCGTCGTCCCCCGGAGCGGCGGCGCGGACTCGAGCGCGGGCAGGTCCTCCGCCAGCGCGTACCAGCGCCGCGGCAGGCCCTCGACCTCCAGCTCGACGGCCTCGCCGTCTTTCAGGAGCGCGCGCAGGGCGCGCCGCCGCTCCGCCGGGTCCTGGCGCGGGAAGGTCA
>JAGWRY010000424.1 GCA_028869495.1 Elusimicrobiota bacterium
AGCGCGCAGGGGCAGGCGACGATCAGGACGGCGACCGCGTTGACCAGCGCGTGGAGCAGGCGGGGCTGGGGGCCCCACAGCGCCCAGGCCGCGAAGGTCGCGACGGAGGCCGCCGCGACCGCGGGCACGAACCAGGCCGCGACGGCGTCGGCCAGGCGCTGGATCGGCGCGCGGCTGCGCTGGGCCGCGGCGACCGTGCGCACGATCTGGGCGAGCAAGGCGTCCCCGCCGACGCGCTCGGCGCGCAGGACGAAGGAGCCGGTCCCGTTGACGGTGCCGCCGGTCGCGCGCGCGCCCGGCGTCTTCTCGACCGGGACGCTCTCGCCGGTCAGCATCGATTCGTCGACGGAGCTCGCGCCCTCGACGACGACGCCGTCCGCCGGGACCTTCTCGCCCGGGCGCACGCGCAGGAGGTCCCCGGGCGCGACGCGGTCGAGGGGGACGTCCTCCTCGGCGCCGCCCTCGCGCAGGCGGCGCGCGGTCTTCGGCGCCAGGCCCAGCAGCGCGCGGATCGCGGCGCCGGTGCGCCGCCGCGCCCTCAGCTCGAGGGTCTGTCCGAGGAGCACCAGCGTCGTGATCATCGCGGCCGCGTCGAAGTAGACCGGCACCGAGCCGTCGGGCGCGCGGAAGGCGGGCGGGAAGGCCGCGGGCGCCAGCGCGGCCGCGACGCTGTAGAGGTAGGCGGCGCCGGTGCCGAGCGCGACCAGCGTGAACATGTTCGGACTGCGGTTCTTGACCGAGGCCCAGCCGCGCGCGAAGAACGGGGCGCCTCCCCAGACCACGACCGGCGTGGCGAAGAGGAGTTCGGCGAGGACGCGGCCGCGCGACGGCGCGGCCCCGGCCATGACGGCCAGAGCGCTCAGAAAGACGGGGACGGTCAGGACCAGCCCGACCCAGAAGCGGCGGCTCATCGCGGCGAGCTCGGCGTCCATCCCGTCGCCGCCCTCGCTCGGCAGCTCCGGCTCGAGCGCCATCCCGCATTTCGGGCAGGCGCCGGGGCCCTTCCGCCGGACCTCGGGGTCCATCGGGCAGACGTACCAGGCGTCCTCCGCGCCCGGCGGGGGCGGCGGCGCGGGCTTCAGGAAGCTCTCGGGGTCGGCCGCGAACTTCTCGCGGCAGCGCGGGTTGCAGAACCAGTACTCGACGCCCGCGTGGCGGTGCGAGCCGCCGCGCGCGGAGCCGGGCCGGACCGTCATCCCGCAGACCGGGTCGGTCGCGGTGTCTTGCGCCACGGACCTAGTCTAGCTCTTCGCGGCGCGTCAGGGAACCACGCGCCGCGCGCCGAGGTAGCGCAGGCGGAAGTAGCGGTTGGACAGCGGGGTGATCACGACGCCGTGCGACGACGAAGACTGGATGAACAGCCCCTTCTTCGCGTCGACGACCATCCCGACGTGCGAGACGCCGACGCCGAGGGTGTTGAAGAAGACGAGGTCGCCGTCGCGCAGGCCCCCGCCGACCCTGCGGCCGATGTGCCACTGGTCGCGGCTGACGCGCGGGATGCGCACGCGGTTCTGGTCGTAAGTCTCGCTGGTCAGGCCCGAGCAGTCGATGCCGCTGTGCGAGGTCCCGCCCCAGACGTAGGGCGTGCCCAGATACGAGCGCGCGGTCCCGTCCAGGCCGGGCCAGAGCGCGGCGAAGCGCAGGCCGGCCGGCGGCGCGCTCGGCGCCTCGGCGGCGGGGCGGCTCTCCGCGGGACGCTCCTCGGCCCGCTC
>JAGWRY010000425.1 GCA_028869495.1 Elusimicrobiota bacterium
CCGAAGGCGGCTTCACCCTCATCGAGCTGCTCGTCGTCGTGCTCATCATCGGCATCTTGGCCGCGATCGCGGTCCCGCAGTACTTCAAGGTCGTCGAGAAGGGCAAGTTCGCCGAGTCCATGGAGTGGATCAGCAGCCTGAAGGGCGCCGAGGAGCGCTACCTGGCCAAGAACGGCACCTACTTCGGCGGCTCGGTCACCTCGACCTCCTTCGACGTCAACCTCGGCGACATGACGAAGTTCACGCCGACCTCAATCACCGCCTCGAGCACCCCGGACTGGACGATCACGATGGCGCGCAACTCGCCCTGCCCGGCGGTCTACGGTTGCTACACGATCACCTACGTCGCGCCTCCCGGCACGATCACCTGCAGCGACACGAACTGCACGAACGATCTGCTCCCGCAGTAAGCGTCCGGCCGCCCGCCGCCGGCTGAGCCCTCAGCCGGCGGCGCGGCGCAGGGCCGCGAACGGGTCGCGCGGGTCGAGGGCCTTCAGGGCCGCGATCGTCCGCTTCCAGTCGCGGCCGTTCTTGTCGAACAGGGCGTCGAACGGCGCGAAGTTGGGCGCGTACAGCTCGTGGGCCAGCACGACCGCGTTGTTGAGCGGCTCGGGCAGCGGCGCCAGTCCGCGCGCCTTCGCCTGCGCGCGCGCCCAGTCGAAGACGGCCCGGCGCCTCTCCAGCTTCTCGGCGTCCGTCCCGGACCCCGCGTAGAGGGCGGCCAGGCGCCCCTTCAGCTCGCGGTACAGCGCGTCGCGCCGCGCGCCTTCCGCCTCGTCCGCGCGCCACTCCTTCATCTGCGGCGAGTCCGCGCCGAAGCGCTCCGCCAGGAACTGCGCCGTCCCGCGCGCGCCGACCCACATCGCGACGGCCTCGTCGAAGTCGTCGCGCCCCTTGAACCAGACGGTGCCGTGCGTCAGCTCGTGGATCAGGATCTGCGCGAGCTCGCCGTCGTCGTACTCCAGCAGAGTGGACGGGAGCGGGTCGGACACGAGCGGGGCGTTGTAGGCGGAGGCGCCCGTCACCGCCGCGTCGTAGCCGCGCCGCTCGAGCTCCGCCGCCTGCCGCTCGGCGAGGTCCCGGCGGAACCAGCCCTGGTACGGGAAGGCCCCGATCAGCGGGAAGCGGAAGGACTTCGCGCGCAGGCGCAGGCGGTCCGAGGCCGAGACCAGCCAGGTGAGGGCCGGTCCCTGCACCGGCGTCCAGGTCGCGTAGTCGCTCGAGCGCCGGAGCGCGAGGCGCTCGAAGGCGAAGCGGCGAATCTCGGGGACCAGCGCGAGCTTCGCGCGCAGGTCCGGCGGCGTGCGCGGGTCGGCCAGGGTCTTCGCGATCGAGCGGCGGCGCCAGAGCAGGCCCGCCTCGCCCGCGGCCGAGCGCGCGACGTAGGCCGGCGAGCAGGCGCAGAGGGCGGCGAGGAGGAGGAGCGGGAGCGCCCGCCCTACGCGGGGTCGACCCACTTGCCGTGCGTCTTGATCAGCTCGACGAGCGCGTCGTCCGCCTTCGCGAACGGGATGCCCTTCTGCACGCACTCCTTGCCGACGTACAGGTTGATCGCGTCGGGGGCGCCGCCGACGTAGCCGAAGTCCGCGTCGGCCATCTCGCCGGGGCCGTTGACGATGCAGCCCATGATCGCGATCTTGACGCCCTTCAGGTGGCCGGTGCGCTTCTTGATGCGCTCGGTGGTCGTCTGCAGGTCGAAGAGCGTGCGCCCGCAGGACGGGCAGGACACGAACTCCGTCTTCGTGACGCGCACGCCCGCGCCCTGGAGCACGTTGTAGACCAGCTCGACGTTCCGGACGAACGGCAGGTCCGCGTCGATCAGGACCGCGTCGCCGATCCCGTCGCAGAGGAGCCCGCCGATCAATGTTGCGGAACGCAGCACCTGCTCCTCGGCCGTCGCCTCGCGCGGCGCGCGGATCAGGATCGGGGAGGAGGCGCCGTAGGCGGCCAGCAGGCGGTACTCCTGCAGGAGCTTCGAGGCGTCGGTCCCGCGCAGGGAGACGATCGTCGGGACGCCTTTGTACCGCGAGGACGCCTCCAAGCGGCGGGCGTCGGCGGCGTCCTCGCCTTCGACCAGGTTCACGACGCCTTTGTCCTTGAGGGCCTTGAGATAAGCGGCGTATTCGCCCTCGGCGGGAGTCGCCCAGCAGACGACGTGCGCGGACTCCGCCGCAGCCAGGGCCAGCGGAAGATCACCCTCGACCCGGGCCGAGAAGGCCAGGCGGGAGGTCTCGGCGCGGAGCTCCTCGCGCACCGACTTGAACCGCGCCAGCCACGATTCGTCGCGGACGTCGAACTCCACGATTTCGGGATCGGCTCCCTGCGCCTTTTTGAGCTGAGCCTCGTAAGCCGCCAGGAGGTCCGGCGCCGTCATCGTCGCCGGGGCGCGCAGGACCGCGCGGACCAGCTGCTGGCCGCCGATCATCAGCGGGCCCGCGTCGAAGTAGTCGGACTTGCGGCGCGCGTACGAGTAGAAGTCGGCGCAGTGGACCTTCGCCTTCGGCAGGCGGGTCTCCGGGCGGACCGGCTCCGCGTCGCGGCCGTCGAAAGGCTTGACCATCGTCCGGCAGACCGGGATCTCGAGCTCCGGCTCCTCGGTCAGGGACACCCGGATCGTGTCGCCGAGGCCGTCCTCCAGGAGCGAGCCGATGCCGATCGCGCTCTTGATGCGTCCGTCCTCGCCGTCGCCGGCCTCGGTGACGCCGAGGTGCAGCGGGTAGTCCATGCCGAGCTCGTTCATCCGCTCGACGAGCAGGCGGTAGGCGGCGATCATCACCTTCGGGTTCGAGGCCTTCATCGAGAAGATCAGCTCGCGGTAGCCGTTCTTCTCGCAGATGCGCGCGAACTCGAGCGCGCTCTCGACCATGCCGAGCGGGCTGTCGCCGTAGCGGTTCATGATGCGGTCGGAGAGGGAGCCGTGGTTGGTCCCGATGCGGCAGGCGCGGCCCAGGCGCTTGAGCTTGAGAACCAGCGGCGTGAAGCGCTCCTCGATGCGGGCCAGCTCCGCCGCGTAGGCCGCGTCCGTGTACTCCTTGACCGCGAAGCGCTTCGTGTCGACGAAATTGCCCGGGTTGATGCGCACCTTCTCGCAGAACTCGGCCGCGGCGTCGGCCGCGTTCGGGCTGAAGTGGATGTCGGCCGCGATAGGGACGTCGAAGCCGGCCTTGACCAGGCGCTCCTTGACCTGCCCGATCGCGCGGGCGTCGGCGACGGTCGGCGCGGTGATGCGCACGATCTCGCAGCCGGCCTCGATCATGCGCACCGACTGGCGGAACGTCGCCTCGACGTCCAGCGTGTCCGTCGTCGTCATCGACTGCAGGCGGATCGGGTTGTCGCCGCCGACGCCGACCTTGCCGACCAGGACCTCGCGGGTCCGGCGGCGGCGGTAGGAGAAGACGTCGGGGACGTAGCGGCGCAGCGCGGGCGACGGGGGGAGGGTCTCGAGGGGCATGCGCGGACATTATACCATTCCCCCGTCCGGCGGGCTCTTGCTATAATCGTCGGACGATGAGCCTTCCGGAGACTCTCGGCATCCGCCACGTCGCGCTCTTCGTCTCGGACCTCGGCCGCGCCGAGGCCTTCTACCGCGGCGTGCTCGGCTACCAGGTCGAGTGGCGCCCGGACCCGGACAACGTCTACCTGACGGCGGGCGGGCAGGACAACCTGGCGCTCCATAAGGGGAGCCCCGGCGCCGAGACCCGCCTCGACCACTTCGGGATCGTCCTGCGCCGCGCCGCCGACGTGGACGCCTGGCACGCGCACCTGGAGGCCGCCGGGACCGAGATCGTCAAGCCGCCGAAGACCCACCGCGACGGCGCGCGCTCGTTCTACGCGAAGGACCCGGACGGCAACGTCCTCCAGTTCATCCACCATCCGCCGATCTCGGACAGGAGCTGACCCGTGCAAGACCAGGAGCTCGCCGGACGCTGGAACCGCCTCGGGGCCGTGCTGATCGACGCCGCCCTGCTGATCGTCCCGGACGTCGCCGTCTCCCTGCCGTCGACGCCCGAGGCCCTGCGCCTGGCCGGCGCCCTGGTCGGCTTCGCGATCCTGGTCTGGCAGATCGTCTGGCTGACGACGCGCGGGCAGACGGTCGGCAAGCGCGCGCTCGGACTGCGCATCGTGCGCCGCGACACGCTGGTCAACGGCGGCTTCGTGACGAACGTCATCCTGCGCAGCTTCGTCAACGGCCTGCTCTGCCTGATCCCGTTCTACTTCCTCGTCGACTCCCTGCTCATCTTCCGCGCGGACCGGCGCTGCCTGCACGACCTGATCGCCGGGACCTGCGTCGTCTCGGGACAGCCGGAGGACGCGGCCGCCGTCCCGGCTCCCGCCCCGGCGGCGGGAGCGTGACGCCCTAGCCGGCATGCGCGACCTCGCCGCGCGCCGCGACGGCGCGCCGACCTCCTCCGCCCCGACGCGCCCGGCCGTCACGGCCGAGGACGCGCGCCGGGCCGCCGAAATCCTGGAGGCCCTGCTCGACCGGCCCGAACTGGCGGTCGGCCTGGACGACGCCGCGCGCGTGCGCCTGCTGACCGCCGCCGGGCGCCTGTCGCGGCCGTCGAAGTTCGAGCTGAAGTCGATGGCCAAGTCGCGCCGCAAGGAGCGCCGCCGGACCGCCAAGGAAGGGGATCGCGCCGCGCGCGCGGCGACCGGCATACGGACGGCGCGCGCCGCCGACGTCTTCGCGGCGCCCGCGCGCGCCCTGCCCGCCCCGGACGCGCCCGAGCGGGTCCTCTCGAAGCCGCAGGCCTGCTACGTCTGCAAGGCCTCCTACGTCCGCCTGCACCACTTCTACGACGGGATGTGCCCCGACTGCGCCGAGTTCAACTACGCGAAGCGCTTCCAGACCGCCGACCTGTCCGGCCGCGCGGCGCTGTTGACCGGCGCGCGGCTCAAGATCGGCTACCAGGCGGCGCTCAAGCTCCTGCGCGCCGGGGCCGAGGTGACGGTCTCGACGCGCTTCCCGCACGACGCGGCCGCGCGCTACGCCGCCGAGCCCGACTTCAAGGATTGGGGCGCGCGCCTGCGCGTGCACGGCCTGGACCTGCGCCACTCGCCGTCGGTCGAGGTCTTCGCGCGCTACCTGTGCTCGACGCGGACCCGCCTCGACGCGCTGATCAGCAACGCCGCGCAGACCGTGCGCCGCCCGGTCGCCTTCTACGAGCACCTCCTGCCCGGCGAGGCCCGCGGCTGGAAGGACCTGTCCGCCGCCGAACGGACGATTCTGGGCGGACACTACGAACTGCGCGCCGCGCTCGACCGCCGGGAGCCCGCGTCCGCCGCCGACCAGAAGGCGCTGACCACCTGGGACGGAGGCGCCCTCGGCGTCGGACTGCGCGAGTCCGCGCGCCTGTCGCAGGTGCGCATGACCTACGACGACCGCACGCGCGGCGAGGGGGTCTTCCCGGCCGGGCGGCTCGACGCGGACCTCCAGCAGGTGGACCTGCGCGCGACGAACACCTGGCGCATGACGCTGGCCGACGTGCCGACGCCCGAGCTCCTCGAGGTCCTGCTGATCAACGCGGTCGCCCCGTTCGTGCTCGCCGCGCGTCTGAAGCCCCTGATGCTGGCCGCCGGCACGCGCGAGGTCCACGTCGTCAACGTCTCGGCGATGGAGGGGATCTTCTCGCGCGGCACGAAGACCGACAAGCACCCGCACACGAACATGGCCAAGGCGGCGCTCAACATGCTGACCTTGACCTCGGCCCCCGACTACGCGAAGGACGGGATCTGGATGAACGCGGTGGACACCGGCTGGGTCACCGACGAGGACCCGGTCGTCCACTCCCTGCGCAAGCAGGAGATCCACGACTTCCAGCCGCCGCTCGACGTCGTCGACGGCGCGGCGCGCATCCTGGACCCGCTCTTCGTCGGCCTCAACACCGGCGTCCACGAGTCCGGGAAGTTCTTCAAGGACTACAAGCCGGCCGCCTGGTGAGCCCCTCCGCGCGCGCCGTCCTCGCGGTGCTGGCCGCCGCGGCCCTCGCCGCGCCGGCCCGCGCCGCCTCCTCCGGCGACGACGTCTTCCGCTTCTTCCGCGAGGAGGCCGACGCCGTCACGGCGCTCCGGCGCCCGGCCCCGGTCGATCGCTCGCCGCTCGCCGTCGACGTGATCACGCGGCGCGAGATCGAGGACTCCGGCGCGCGCGACGTCTGGGACCTCCTGCGCTTCCGCGTCGGCCTGGACGTCATCGAGGGCCGCGACCAGCAGGGCGCCGACCGCGCGGTCGTCTCGGTCCGCGGCATCCCGCGCGACTCGGTCAACGAGCTGCAGGTCCTCGTCGACGGGCGCAGCGTCTACTCGCCGGTCTCCGGCGGCGTGCTCTGGGAGCACATCCCGGTCCAGCTCCAGGACATCGAGCGCATCGAGATCGTCCGCGGCCCGAACGCCGCGCTCTACGGCTCGAACGCCGGCCTCGGCGTCATCAACATCATCACGCGCCGCCCGGAGGCGCCGTTCCGGGCCGAGGCGTCGGTCTCGGGCGGCAGCCTGGACGCGCGCGACGGCTCGGCCGCCGTCGAGGCCGCGCGCGCCGGCTGGGGCGCGCGCCTGAGCGCGAGCGACCGCGCGCCGGGGGGCTTTCCGAAGGCCGACGGGAGCGGGACCGGCAACGACTGGCTGCGCGACCAGAAGGCGAACTTCCGCGGCTGGGCGAACGCCGGTCCGGACGCGACCGTCGAGGCCCTGGCCGGCGTCGCGCGCGGCGGCCTGGGGCAGACCACGGGGACCGACACGCAGGGGACCTTTCTCGACCACTTCCAGACCCTGCGCGCGACGCGGCGCTTCGACGGCGGCTCGACCCTCGAGGCGCGCGTCTCGCGCACCGAGGACGACACGCGCGAGTCGCCCGACATCAACGGGAACGTCGACGTCGCCGACACGCGCTACTGGCAGTACGACGCCGAGGCCCTGAACTCGATCCCGTGGGCGGACGGGCGCCTGCGCACGACCTACGGCCTCGCCTGGCGCTACGCGGCCTCGCGCTCGAACTCGATCTACGGCCTCGGGACCGGCGACGTCACCAACCGCACCCTGCGCGGCTACCTGCACCAGGAGATCCGCCTGACGGACGCGGTGAGCGTGCTCGGCGGCGCGTCCAACGAGACCGCCAACGCCGGGGGCGACCACACCGACTACCAGGCCGCCGCGCTGTGGAGCCCGATCCCGGGGCAGTCCCTGCGCCTGTCCTACGCGCACGCCGACACGATGCCCCAGCTCTTCAACCGCTACGGGAACCTCGCGTCGTACGGCGGCGCGGTCCACGTCTACGGCAGCACGGACCTCGCGCCGTCGCCGCTGACCGACTACGAGGCGGGCTGGCTCGGGCGTTTCTTCGACGACCGCGTGGACGTCGAGGTGACCGGCTATTACATGGACATCCGGAGCCACCTGAACCTGGACGGCTCCTCGACCGTGCTGACCTACGACAACACGAACCTCGTCGAGCTCCGCGGGCTCGAGACCTCGCTGAAGTGGCGTCCGTCGCCCGGCCGATTCTTCTACGCGAACTTCACGCGCGAGACGGTCACCGACGACGACGGTCACAAGCTCTACATCCACACGACGCCGAACGACAAGGCGAACTTCGGCGCCGACGCCGACCTGCCGTGGCGCCTGCGCGCCTCGTTCAACGCCGGCTACAAGGACGTCTACCTGGCCGACTCGAACACCGGGCAGAACCAGGATCTCATTCCGGCCTTCTGGCGGCTCGACGCGCGCCTGGCCTGGACCGCGCGGCCCGGCGTCGAGCTGTTCGTCGCCGGCCAGAACCTGCTGGCCCCGAGCCGGCGCGAGTACATCGACGGCCTCGCCGTGCCGCGCGTGATCTTCGGGGGGGTAAACCTGAGATGGCGCTGAGGCCCCGCCTCGCCGCCGCCCTTCTCGCCGCGCTCGCGGCGGCCCCCGCGCGCGCCGCGCGCATCGTCGTCGTCGCGCCCTCGGGGGGAGCCGCGCCCTACCGCGAGGCGATCGAAGGGGTCTGCGCCGCGCTCGGCCGCTGTCCGCCGGTGCTGGCTCCGGGAGACCCCGTGCCCGACGACGCGCGCGTGGTCGTCGCGATCGGCGGCCGCGCGGCGCGCGGCCGCTACCCGGCGCGCGACGAGCTCGTGACCCTCCTCGACCCCGGCTACGAGGCCGCCCGCGGCGCGCGCGTCCAGCTGGAGCTCTCGCCCGACGAGTTCGTGCGCCGCCTGCGCGCCCGCCTGCCGGGGGCGCGCCGCGTCGCGCTCCTCTGGTCGGGACGCGCGTTCGCGGGCTACGTCGCGCGCTTGCGCGGCGCCGCGTCCGCGGCCGGCCTGAAGCTCCTCGCGGTCGCCGCCGGCCCCGCCCGGATGCCGGAGACCCTGCGCGCGCTCCCGGCCGCCGACGCGGTCTGGCTCGCGCCGGACCCGGACCTGGTCACGCCGACGATCTTCGACGAGATCCTCGTCTACGCGCGCTCGCGCGGCCTGGTCTTCTTCGCGCCGGCCCCGGGGCTGGCCGCGCGCGGCGCCGACCCGGCGCTGGCCCCGAGCTTCCGCGCGCAGGGCTACCGCGCCGGCGAGGCCGCG
>JAGWRY010000426.1 GCA_028869495.1 Elusimicrobiota bacterium
GCCGCGCGGCCGCGCCCGCGCCCGCGGCCCCGGCCGCGTGGGACCCGCCGGTCGTCGGCGTCTCGGCGCTCGCCGGGCGCGGGATCGACGAGCTGGGCAGGATCCTCGACGCGCACTGGGCGCTCCTGAAGGAGTCCGGCGAGGGGCGCGAGCGGCTCAAGCGCCAGCACGCGACCGAGCTCAAGTTCTGGATCCAACGCCACGTCGTGCGCGACGCGCTGAAGGCGATCGACGGCCCGGCGCTCGAGGATCTGCTCGCGCACAAGACCGACCCGGCGACGCTGGGACGGAGGCTCCTCAAGCGATGAGGCTCCACCACGTCGGCGTGGCCGTCCGGGACCTCGACGCGGCGATCCGCGAGCACGAGGCGCGGGGACTCAAGCTCGCGCACCGCGAGGTCGTCGCCTCCCAGAAGGTCGAGGTGGCCTTCGTGGGCGAAGGGCCGTGGATCGAGCTGCTGGTCGGCACGGACCCCCAGTCGCCAGTGTCTAAATTCCTAGACACGCGCGGCCCCGGCCAGCACCACCTGGCCTTCGCGGTGCAAGACATCGCCGCGGAGCTCTCCAAGGAGAAGGCCGCCGGCCGCGCGCCGATCGACGCCGCGCCGCGGCCCGGGGCCTGGGGCCACCGGGTCGCCTTCCTCCATCCGCGCGACCACGGCGGCGTCCTGATCGAGCTCGTGCAGGAGCCCTTATGACGGACAAGCCGAAGAAGACCGACGTCAATCCGCGCCTGGCCGAACTGCGCGAGCGCCGCGCCCGCGCCGAGGCCGGCGGCGGGCCCGAGCGCCTGGCCGCGCAGAAGGCGCAGGGCAAGCTCACCGCCCGCGAGCGGCTGGACCTCCTCGTCGACGACGACAGCTTCCAGGAGATCGACCTCCTCGTCGAGAGCCGCGCGTCCGACTTCGGCCTCGCGCAGAGGCACCTGGCCGCCGACGGCGTCGTCGTGGGGTTCGCGCGCGTCTCCGGACGGCCGGTCTGCGTCTACGCGCAGGACTTCACGGTGATGGGCGGGTCGCTGGGCCTGTCGCACGCGATGAAGATCGCCAAGGCGATGGACATGGCGATGGCGGCCGGCGTGCCGGTGATCGGCCTGTGCGACTCGGGCGGCGCGCGCATCCAGGAGGGCGTCGAGTCCCTCGGCGGCTACGCGGAGATCTTCTACCGCAACGTGCAGGCGTCGGGGTACGTCCCGCAGATCTCGGCGATCCTGGGGCCCTGCGCCGGCGGCGCGGTCTACTCGCCGGCGCTGACCGACTTCGTGTTCATGGTGGACGGCACCAGCCACATGTTCATCACCGGCCCCGACGTCGTCAAGGCCGCGACCGGCGAGACCTGCGACTTCGAGACCCTCGGCGGCGCCGACACCCACTCGCGCCTGTCGGGCGTCGCGCACTTCGTCGCCGGCTCCGAGCACGACTGCTTCCGCCAGATCCGCGAGCTCCTCGACTTCCTGCCGCAGAACTGCCGCGAGACCCCGAAGGCCGTGATGGCCTCCGACGACCCGCGCCGCGAGAGCAACCTGCTCGAGGCGATCGAGGGCTACGACGCGAAGCGCGCGTACAAGATCCACGACGTGATCTGGGAGCTGGCCGACGGACACCAGTTCTTCGAGGTGCACCGCGGCTTCGCGCGCAACATCGTCTGCGGCTTCGTGCGCCTGGACGGCGAGGCGGTCGGCGTCGTCGCCAACAACCCCGGGGTCCTGTCCGGCGCGCTCGACATCGACGCGTCCGAGAAGGGCGCGCGCTTCGTCAACTTCTGCGACGCGTTCAACATCCCTCTGCTGACCCTCGTCGACGTCCCCGGCTACTGGCCGGGGCTCGAGCAGGAGCACGACGGCATCATCCGCCGCGGCGCCAAGCTCCTCTACGCGTACTGCCGCGCGACGGTCCCGAAGGTGACCGTCGTCCTGCGCAAGGCCTACGGCGGCGCCTACGACGTGATGAGCTCCAAGCACATCCGCGGCGACGTGAACTTCGCCTGGCCCTGCGCCGAGATCGCGGTGATGGGCGGCCCCGGCGCGGTCAACATCCTCTACAAGGCGGAGCTGAAGGCCGCGAAGGACCCGGACAAGCGCCGCGCCGAGCTCCTCGCCGGCTACGTCGAGAAGTTCGCGTCCCCGTTCCAGGCCGCCAAGCGCGGCTACGTCGACGAGGTGATCGAGGCGCGCTCGACGCGCCCGAAGGTCATCCGCGCGTTCCGGTTCTTGAAGGGCAAGAAGGTCGAACGGATCCCGAAGAAGCACGGAAACATCCCGTTATAGAAGACGTCCAGGAGGACTTATGGCTCGAAGGAAGGTGACGGTGGTCGGGGCGGGCAACGTCGGCGCGACGCTGGTCCAGCGCCTGGCCGAGATGGAGGTCGCCCACGAGGTCGTCGTCGTGGACATCCCGCAGACGGAGGGCATGCCGTCGGGCAAGGCCCTCGACCTGATGGAGTCGGGGCCGGTCGTCGGCTACGACACGCGCGTGACGGGAGCGACGTCCTACGAGGCGACGAAGGACTCGGACGTCGTCGTGATCACGGCCGGCCTGCCGCGCAAGCCGGGCATGAGCCGCGACGACCTGCTCAACACGAACGCGAAGATCGTGGCGTCGGTGACCGAGAACGTGGTCAAGCACTCGCCGAACTGCATCCTGATCATCGTCTCGAACCCGCTCGACGCGATGTGCCAGGTGGCTCTCAAGACCTCGAAGTTCCCGAAGCACCGGGTCATCGGCATGGCGGGCGTGCTGGATTCCGCGCGCATGCGCTGGTTCATCGCCGAGGCGCTCGACGTGTCGATGGAGTGCGTGCACGCGATGGTGCTCGGCGGGCACGGCGACACGATGGTCCCGATGCCGCGCTTCTCGACGGTCAGCGGCATCGCGATCACGGAGCTCCTCCCCAAGGAGAAGATCGACGCGATCAACCAGCGCACCCGCCAGGGCGGCGCCGAGATCGTCAAGCTGCTCAAGACCGGCTCGGCCTACTACGCGCCGTCGGCGTCGGCGGCCGAGATGGTCGAGTCGATCCTGAAGGACAAGAAGAAGATCCTGCCCTGCGCGGCGCTGCTCGAGGGCGAGTACGGCGTGGACGGCGTCTTCGTCGGCGTCCCGTGCAAGATCGGCGCGCGCGGCGTCGAGTCCATCGTCCAGCTGAACCTGACGACCGAGGAGCGCGCGGAGCTCCTCAAGTCGGCGGGGGCGGTCAAGGAGCTCGTCGGCGCCCTGAAGTAAAAGGGGGATGACGTGCTCCTCGCCGTCGACGTCGGCAACACCAGCCTGACCGTCGGAGCGTTCGCCGGGGATCGGCTCGTCCGCATCGCGCGGATCGGGACCGATCCCCGGCGTTCCGCCCGGTCGTACGCGCGCGCGCTCGCGGGCGCCTGGCGCGGCCTGCGCGCGCCGGGGGCCGCGGTCTACGGCTCGGTCGTCCCGCCGCTGGACCGGACCCTGGAGGGCGCGGTCCGCGCCGCCTTCGGCCTGCGCGCCGAGAGGGTCGGCCCGCGCTCGCCGCTGGGCCTGAGGTACGCGGTCCGGGCCCCGAACCAAGTGGGGGCCGACCGAGTCCTGAACGCCGTGGCCCTCAAAGCGCTCTACGGCGGCCCGGCGATCGCGGTGGACTTCGGCACCGCGACGACCTTCGACTGCCTCGACGCCTCCGGCGCTTACGCCGGCGGCGCGATCCTGCCCGGTCCCGACCTGGCCGCGCGCTCCCTGCACGAGCACACGGCTCAGCTCCCGCTCGTCGCGATGCGCCGTCCGCGCCGCGCCGTCGGGCGCGACACCGTCGAGTGCCTGCAGGCCGGCCTCTACTTCGGCTACCTCGGCATGATCCGCGAGGTCCTCGCGCGCACGAAGGCCGAGCTCGGCGGCCGCCCTCCCGTCGTCGCGACGGGGGGGCTGGCCCCGCTGTTCTTGAAGGAACTGCCCGGCGTGCGCTCCGCGCCGGACCTGACCCTGCGCGGCTTGCGGCTCGCGCACCAAATCCTGCACAATGGGTGAACCGATGAGATCCCTTTTCGCCGTCCTCTGCGCCGTCCTCCTCTGCGCGTCGCCCGCGCTCGCTTCCGACCAGTACGGCGGCTTCTCGACCTACGCCGACGCCGCCTCGCTCAAGCCCTTCACGCGCGACCTGGGCGGCATCCTGGGCGCGGCGACCTTCCACAGCGGCCGCGCGCTCGGCTTCTCCGGCTTCGACATCGGCGCGCGCGTCGGCGGGCAGTTCTACCCGTCGAAGGGCGACCAGATCCTGCGCAAGAACGGCGTGCGCGCCTTCGCGCTCCCCTGGGTCCAGGCCGAGATCGGCCTGCCCTTCAAGATCGACGGCTTCATCCGCGGCGTCTCCTACCAGGGCCTGACGGTCGCCGGCGGCGGCCTGCGCTACGGGCTCTACTCGCCCTCCGACAAGCCCTGGGCCCCGCAGGTGCTCGTCTCGGTCGTCGGCCACTCGGTCGTCCACGAGGACTTCTCGGCCAGCCACTTCGGCGCGAACCTCGTCTTCTCGTCGGGCACGCCGCGCTTCGCGCCGTACCTCGGCGCCGGCTTCGACCGCACGCGCCTGGTCGTGCGCTCGTCCAAGCTCGACCCGTCTCTGGACGGGGCCGAGGTGACGACGCTCGAGAGCCGCTTCACCGCCGGCCTGCGCGTCAAGCCCTACCAGTTCACCTACCTGAGCCTCGCCTACACCCTCGCCCACGGCCAGTCCGGGGCCGAGGCCGGACTCGGCGTCCGCTTCTAAGACCGTGCGCGCGGACGCCCGGCGCCGCGCGCTCGGCGCCGCCGCCGCGGCGGCCGCCGCGCTCCTCGTCTTCCTGCCGGGCCTGCGCGGGGCCTGGCTCGACTGGGACGACCGCCTGATGGCGGGCCCGGCGGCCCTGGGCGGCCCCTTCGGCGCCTTCCTGCGCCGCGCC
>JAGWRY010000427.1 GCA_028869495.1 Elusimicrobiota bacterium
AGACGACGCACTTCTCGCTCTACCAGGTGCTCGGCTCGACCGGGACCGGGACGATCACGCCGCTGGCGGGGGCCGATGCGACCTTCACCTATCACGACGCCTACGCCTTCCCGAACCCCAGCCGCAATAATGCCGCCGTCACCTTCCGCATCGAGCCGGGCTTGGCCGACTCGGTCTCGGTGCGCGTCTACGACCTGACCGGGCGCAAGATTCACGAGTCGTCCGACTTCACGCAGAAGATCATCACCGACCCCAACGGCCTGGGCCAGCAATACGACTTCGAGCACGTCTGGAGCGTGGACGGCGTGGCCTCGGGCATCTACTACTACGTGATCACGGCGACCAAGGCGGGCAAGTCCGACATCCACCATCAGGGCCGGGTGGGGGTCATCAAGTGAAGCGCCTGACCCTCGCCGTCCTGCTCGTCTTGGGCCCGGCGGAGGCGAACGCCGCGGAGACGGCCGCCTTCCTGAACATCGGCGTCGGGGCGCGCTACTTTGCCCAGGGCGGCTCGGGAACGGCCCTCGCCGATGATGCGAGCGCCCTCTACTGGAACCCTGCCGGATTGGCGATTCTGGACAAGAGGGAGGCCACCGCCAGCCACGCCGAGCTCTCACAGACCGTCAGACACGATTTCCTGGCCTACGCCCAGCCGACGAACTTGGGGACTTTCGCGGCGGGAGCCACGTACCTGAGCCAGTCCGCCATCGAGGGCCGCGACGCGCTGGGGCACCCGACCGGCGGCTATCAGGCTTCAGACGCCGCTCTGAGCTTGGGGTGGGGGCACAAGACGCCCTTTGGCGACGTGGGCGCGACCATCAAGTACGTCCAGTCGCACATCGGCTCGGCGCAGGCCGAGACGGCGGCGGTGGATGCGGGCGTGAGGCGCGACTTCGGGCGGATGGGGCCGGGTCGCGTCCTGCTCGGAGCGGCCTTGAGAAATCTCGGCCCCGGCATGAAGTACGACGTTCAGCGCAACGACCTGCCCCTGCGACTCGCCTTCGGGGCGGCTTACAAGCTGGTCGGAGGGCATGCCTTCACCGCCGAGTGGACCAACTCGCCGCGCGGCGCGGGCAACGACTTCGGGCTGGGCGGCGAGTACCAGGCCATGCCCGGCGTCTTCCTGCGTGCCGGCTACACGACCCAGTCCGCGATCACCGGCGGCACCGGCTTCGACGCCGCCCGCGGCCTGACCCTCGGCGTCGGGCTGGGCCACGGCGCTTGGCGGCTGGACTACGCGGCGGTGCCGATGGGCGAATTGGGCTCGACTCACCGTTTCACGCTGTCGGCGCGCTGGTGAGGCCATGTCGCCGACGATCGCCGTCACGATCATCCCAAGCTCCATCTATGTGGAAGTGAACGTTCGCGTCAGGCTGCGGGACAAGGAGCTCCACCGGCTCCGAGTCAGAAGCGGCTCCCGCGGCGACGCGGGCTTCGAATGGAGCGTCGAATTCTGCGTCAATTCGCCGAGCGAGAAATCCTCCGGCGTCTCGTTGCTGGGACCCGATACTGACGAGATCGAAGTCGAGTGGGACGGCGCGATCGCGCATCGGCAGGATATTCGCGAAGCGGGCCGGGGTCCGGCAATCGAGGTGCTCTACCGCGTCCGTCCCGGCTGACCTGCCGCGCGCCGTATGCGCGTGACGCCTCGTGATCCCTCCGGCGCGCGGTCTTCTCGCCGCTCGCCAGAGGCGTTTCCCCGGAAGGGCCCGCGGGAACATGACGAGCCGTGACGAAACATGACGGCCTGAAGGGCGGGCTGCCCTTCCGCCCGCGGCGGCTGATATTCTGTCCTCCGAAGCCGGGCCGCAGTCCCGCGCTCTGGAGGCAGACATGACGTATCCCATCGACGCGCCGCTGGAACCTCTCTGGATTCGCTTCCAGGAACTGGTCCGAGACCGCTTCCCTCACGGGAAGA
>JAGWRY010000428.1 GCA_028869495.1 Elusimicrobiota bacterium
GACGGCCGTCCGCGCCGATCGGGGCCGTCCGGGCCAGGACGACGCGGCCCGAGCGGCGCACGGCGCGCGCGAGCTCCGCGTCGGCCTTCGGGCTCGCGGAGCGGTCGAGGAACAGCACGTCGAGGGCGATCGTGCGCGCGCCGAGGGCGGTCAGGCGGTCGACGAGCCGGGCCATGACGTCGCGCCTCCACGGGAAGGTCCCGATCCTGTCGATCGACTCGTCGTCGATCGCGGCCAGAACGATCCGGGGGTCCCTCGCGCGCGGCCCGCGCAGGCGGAAGAGGACGCCCTGGACCGCGTCCGCCGCGGCGGAGGCGGCGTCGGGGTCGTGGAGCGCCGCGGTGCGCCAGACGGCCAGGCCCAAGGCCGCGGCCGCGGCCGCGTGCAGGACGACCCGCAGCGGGCGGCTCACCGCCCTTCCTTCGGGACCAACTCGCCCGCGTAGTGGCAGGCGACCTGGTGGCCGGCCGCGGCGCCGGGACCGGGGCGCAGGATGGGCTCCTCCTCGCGGCAGCGCGCCTGCGCGAACGGGCAGCGCGTGTGGAAGCGGCAGCCGGGCGGCGGATTGCGCGGGCTGGGGACGTCGCCCTCCAGGACCGGCTTGTCCTCGATGCGGCGCGACGGGTCCGGCTCCGGGATCGAGGCCATGAGGGCCTGCGTGTACGGGTGCAGGGGCCGCGCGTGCAGCTCGTCGGCGGGCGCGGTCTCGACGACCTTGCCCAGGTACATGACCGCGATGCGGTCCGACACGTGCTTGACGACGGCCAGGTCGTGCGCGATGAAGACGTAGGCCAGGCCCATCTCGCGCTGCAGGTCGAGCAGGAGGTTCAGGATCTGGCTCTGGATCGACACGTCGAGGGCCGAGACCGGCTCGTCGAGGATCACCAGCTTGGGCTTCAGCGCGATCGCGCGCGCGATGCCGATGCGCTGGCGCTGGCCGCCGGAGAACTCGTGCGGGTAGCGGTCGAAGGCGCTCGGCGGCAGGCCGACCTTGGCCAGCAGTTCGCGCGCCCAGGCCCGCCGGGACTCGGGCGTGCCGACGCCGTGGATCAGGAACGGCTCCTGCAGGATGAAGCCGATCGGGTGCGTCTGGTTCAGCGACTCGTACGGGTCCTGGAAGATGATGCCGAGGTCCCGGCGCAGGGAACGCAGCTCCTTGCCGCGCACGCCGGCCAGGTCGCGGCCCTCGAAGAGGACCTGGCCCGCGGTCGGGTCGTACAGGCGCAGGATCGCCTTGCCGAGCGTGGACTTGCCGCAGCCGGACTCGCCGACGAGGCCGACGGTCTCTCCGGGCATCACGTCGAAGGAGACCCCGTCGACCGCGAAGACGGTCGCGACGCGGCGGAACAGGATCCCGCCGTGCACCGGGAAGTGCATCTTGAGGTCCTTGACCTCGAGGAGCGGCCGCGCCCCCGCGCTCACGCGAGCTCCTTCCAGCGCACGCAGCGCGTCGCGCGGTCCGCCGCGACGGCCTGCAGTTCGGGCGGCGCCGCGCGGCACTCGTCGGCGGCCAGCGGGCAGCGGTTCTGGAACGCGCAGCCGGCCGGCAGGTCCGCGAAGTCCGGGACCATCCCCTCGATCGTCGGAAGCCGGGTCTTGCGGACCGAGTCGAGGCGCGGGATCGAGTCGAGCAGGCCCCGCGTGTACGGGTGCTTCGGCGCGCGGTAGAGCTCGGCGGCCGGAGCGCGCTCGACGATCTGTCCCGCGTACATCACGACGACCTCGTCGCAGAGCTCGGCGATGACGCCGAGGTCGTGCGTGATGAAGACCACCGCCATCCCGTTCTCCTTCTGCAGGCGCTTGATCAGCTTCAGGATCTGCGCCTGGATCGTCACGTCGAGCGCGGTCGTCGGCTCGTCGGCGATCAGCACGTCCGGGCGGCAGGCGAGCGCGATCGCGATCATCACGCGCTGGCGCATCCCGCCCGAGAGCTGGTGCGGGTACTCGTCGAGGCGCTTGCCCGGGTCGGGGATGCCGACCTCCTGGAGCATCTTCAGCGACGCCTCGGCGACCTGCGCCGTCGTCATGTCCGGATGGTGCAGCTCGTAGCTCTCGGCGAGCTGGCGGCGGACCGTCTGCACCGGGTTGAGCGCCGTCATCGGCTCCTGGAAGATCATCGACACGCGCCGCCCGCGCACCTTCGCCATCTCGCGCGCAGGGAGCTTCGCGAGGTCGCGTCCCTCGAGCAGGACCTCGCCGTTCTCGACGACGCCCGCCGGCTTGGGCAGGAGGCGCATCACGGCCAGCGAGGTCACGCTCTTGCCCGACCCCGACTCCCCGACGATCCCGAGCGTGCGCCCGCGCTCGAGCGCGAAGCTGACCCCGCGCACGACGCGCACGGGGCCCGCCTCGCCGTCGAAGCGGACCTTGAGACCCCGGACCTCGAGAATCGGCGGCATCCGGCTATTCCTTGTAGACCTTGTCGATCACCGTCGACTTCGGGAAGGTCCGCCCCGAGCGCATCGCGGCCTCGGTCTCGGCCTTCGCCTTCTCGTCGATCCAGTACAGCCCGTCCCAGGCCTCGCCCTCGGCGAGCGGGTACGAGATCGGGTCGTCGGACATCCGCGTGCCGGGCGGCGTCGGCCACTTCAGCCAGCGCCAGTACGCGATCCGGAAGTAGGCCTGCTTCCAGGTCGGGATGTAGCACGCCGACTCCCAGATCCTCTTCTGGATGTCGCGCGCGAGCGCGTCCTTCGTCGCGTCGGTGTACGCGCCGCGGAAGCGGTGGATCAGCTTGTTGAGGACCGGGTCGTCGATGTTGCAGAAGTTGTTCGTCTGCGTCTTGTGCGCGTTGACGCCCGCGTACTGGCCCCAGTACTGCGGCTCCTCCTGCGGCGCCCAGCCGGAGTAGGCGATCTCGTGCTTCTTCTCGAGCATCGTCTTGAAGGCCGCGGCGTCGTCGAGCAGCTGGAGCTGGAGGTCGATGCCGGCCTTCTTGGCCTCCTGCTTGAGCACGACGAGACGCTCGGTGTGCGCCGGGTTGCCGTAGGTGACGACGGCCGTCAATCGCCGGCCGTCCTTGACGCGGATGCCGTCGGGCCCGAACTTGCTCCAGCCGGCCTTGTCCAGGTACTTGCCGGCGAGGGCCAGGTCGAAGGGCCGCGCCTTGATCGTCTTGTTCGTCGCCGGGCCGTAGCCCTCGGTGTTCGAGTTCAGCCGCTCGACGTCGCCGTGCAGGACGGTCTTGAGCACCTTGTCGATGTTCATCGCGTACTGGAAGCCGAGGCGGACGTTCTTGTCCTTGAAGAGCGGGTAATCCATGTTCAGCCACATCCCGTACTCGGGGAGCGGCCGGTCCTCGTAGAACCACAGCTTCTTGATGTAGCCCTTGTCGAACTCCGGGCCTTTCGCCTTGTCGTGCCAGAAGGAGGGCAGCTCGAGCGGGAAGCCGTCGAGCTTGCCGCGCATGAAGTACTGCCAGGCGATCTGCTGGTCGCGGATCACCGAGACCTCGATGCGGTCGACGTTGTAGCGGTTCTTGAAATAGCGCAGATCCCGGCCCCACCAGTCCTTCTTGCGCGTCAGCACGATCCGGCGGCCCATGTCGATCGTCGTGATCTGGTAGGGGCCGGTGTTCGGCGCGGTCTTCCACTGGTAGTCCTGGGCCCAGGTCGGCCCCAGCGTGTAGAACCAGCGCGGCTGAGGGTCGATCTCGGCGTCGTAGAGCAGGTCGCGGTCGGTGCGCTTCTTCGCGCTGACGATCGCGAACGTGCGCTCGTCGTAGATCACGACCTTCGAGACCTCCTTCGTGTAGTAGTCGTTGTACCACGGGTCGACGATGAACTTCGAGCGCATGAACTCCAGGCCGTACGCGAAGTCCGACGACGTCACCGGATGCCCGTCCGACCAGGCCGCCTTCGGGTTCAGCTTGAAGTAGACGGTCTTGTGATCGGCGCCGAACGCCCATTTCTCGGCCAGACCCGGGATCGGGCGGCGCGTGTTCGGGTGGAAGTACGTCAGCGGGACGTGGTTGCCGAGCACATACGGCCGGAAGTCGTCGTTCGAGTCGGGCCCGACGAACCTCAGCGTCAGCGGGAAGGACAGGTCGTAGACGTGGAGCGTGCCGCCCTTCTGCGCGCGCGGGTCGGCCCAGGTCGGGTCCGCGTCGTTCGCGCGCCAGCGCAGGCCCTTGGGCAGGACGCCGCGCTCGCAGACCGAGGCCGGGCAGTAGATCTCGGCGGCCCGGGCCCGGGCCGGCAGCAGAACGAAGAGCGCCAGAAGCAGGCTGGTCATGGGAACCTCACTCGTAGACGGCGTGGCGGCGGGGGTCGAAGGCCTCGCGGATCGCCTCGCCCACGAACGTCACCATCGTGAGCAGGACGATCATCGCGACGATGACGGACGACGCGATCCAGACGGAGTCGAGGTGGCTCGTGCCCTGCGCGAGCAGCTCGCCCCAGGACGGCGTCGGCGGCGGCAGGCCGAAGCCGAGGTAGTCGAGCGAGGTCAGCGCGACGATCCCTCCGGAGATCGAGAACGGGATGAAGGTGACGATCACCGAGATCGTGTTGGGCAGGATGTGGCGGAAGATGATCGCGGCGTCGGTCGCGCCGAGCGCGCGCGCGGCCAGCACGTACTCGCGCGTCTTCTGCTTGTAGGTGACCGTGCGCATGTACCAGGTCATGCTCATCCAGCCGAAGAAGACCATGATCAGGATCAGCGTCATGAAGTTCGGCACCATGACCGACGCGACGATGATGATCACGTACAGGAACGGGACGTTCGACCAGACCTCGATCAGCCGCTGGAGGATCAGGTCGAAGGCCCCGCCCCAGTAGCCCATCGCGCAGCCGACCGAGACCCCGACGACGTAGTTGCACAGCAGCAGGATCAGCGAGAACAGGATCGCGATCCGGAAGCCGTAGACGACCCGGGCCAGCACGTCGCGCCCGGACGTGTCGGTGCCGAGGTAGTGGCGGTCCTTCCACGACGGCGGCGTCGGCGGGTAGACGCCGTCGCGCAGGTCGTTCTCGTACGGGTTCCAGGGGTCGAGCGGCAGGATCACGAAGTCGCCGTCGTGCTCGGCCTCCAGCTTCTCCTGCAGCTTGCGGTAGTTCGTCTCGTAGTCGTAGCCGAGGCCGAAGGTCCTGCCCGGGATGAACGCGCCGTAGGTCGGGAAGTACCAATGCCCGCGGTAGCGGACGACGAGGGCGCGGCTGTTGACGAAGACCTCGGCGAACAGCGACAGGCCGATCAAGACCGCCAGGCCGATCGCCGACCACCAGCCGCGCCGGATCGAGCGGAAGCGCTGGAACTTCTTGAGCGTCAGCGGGTCGAGGCGGGGCAGTTCCACGGTCCGTTACTGGAACTTCACGCGCGGGTCGACGAGAGCCACGCAGACGTCGGACAGGATGTTCCCGATCAGGAAGAGCAGGCTCGACAGCACGAGGATGCCCATCACCGTCGGGTAATCGCGGTTGACGACCGACTCGTAGCCGAGCAGGCCGAAGCCGTTGATGTTGAAGATCGTCTCGACGAGGAACGAGCCGGACAGGATGAACGAGATCTCGTTGCCGAAGCTCGTCGCGATCGGGATCAGGCTGTTGCGCAGCGCGTGGCGCAGGACCGCGCGCCGGAAGCTGTGACCCTTCGCGATCGCGGTGCGCACGTAGTCGGCGGCGAGGTTGTCCATCAGCGAGTTCTTCATCAGGAAGGTCGTCACCGCGAACGAGCCCGCCATGTACGCCGACAGCGGCAGGACCGCGTGCCAGGCGAAGTCCTTGGCCTTGCCGAGCAGGGTCAGGCCCGCGAAGCCGTCGCTGACGAAGCCCCCGAGCGGGAAGATCTGCCACGTCGACGCGAACAGGACCAGCAGGAGGATGCCGACCACGTAGTTCGGCACCGCGTAGCCGACGAAGACCAGCACCGACGTCGCGTTGTCGATCGGGGTCTTGTGCTTGACGGCCTTCAGGATCCCGAGCGGGATGCAGACGCCGTAGGTCAGGATCAGCGTGATGAACCCGTACGTGATCGAGACCGGGAACGCCCCCTTGATCAGGTCCCAGACCGGCTCGTTGTAGCGCGTGGACACCCCGAGGTCGAGATGCAGGACCTTCCACAGCCACTCGGAGTAGCTGACCAGGAGCGGCTTGTCCAGGCCGTAGTACTGCTTCAGCTGCTCCATCTGGTCGGCGCTGAGCGCCGCGCTGCCGACGGCCCCGGCCGCGCCGCCCGCGCCGCCGCGCATCTGCTGGGCCTGCGCGATCATCTGCTCGATCGGCCCCCCGGGCACGAAGCGCGTGATCGCGAAGACCATCAGCGTGACGCCGAGGAAGGTGGGCACGACCAGCAGCAGGCGCCGCGCGAAGTAGGAGGCCATGTGACGCCCCATTCTACATATTGCCGCGGCCCCGCGCCACACGCGGCGGCGCTGCCGCGCTCCGGAGGGACGCCGCCCGGCCGCGCCCCCGCCCGGACCGCGGCGGTTCGACCGCCGCTTAGCGGTCTCTGCCGACGATTGACGCCCGGCGCGGCCCTTGGGCCGACGGCCGCGCGTCGACCAAATCCGGGCGGGGACGCGGCCGGACGGCTGGTCTGCCTCCCGGAACGGCGATCGCACGGCGCGGCGCCGCGTCCGACGACTTCGGGCGCGCGGATGGAGTTCCTGAGGAGGCGGACGGCGGCGCCGTCGTCGGGATTTCGAGCGAGGACGGCGTCGAATCCTTTATTCCGCCGTCAGCCGCCGAGCGAGGCTAAGCGCGCCTCGATGGCGCGCGGTCCCGACGACGGCGCCGCCGTCCGCCCCCCCCGGCGCGGATCCCCCCCGCCGCGGTAGTCGCGTTGCATGCGGACGGGTCGTTCTCGGCCTCGGCGCGGCCATTTTGCTATGATGACCGCGTTCCCGCAGGGGAACGAACGCTCCTTTCTCCAAGGAACACCATGGGACTCCACATCGTCGTCTGCGTGAAGAGCACGCCGTCCGGCGTCAACGTGCCGGTGGACCCCGCGACGGGCCGGCCGAAGACCGCCGGCGTGCCGACGGGCGTCAACCCGTACGACGAGTACGCGATCGAGGAGGCCGTGCGCCTCAAGGAGCGCGTCGCCGGCTCGACGGCGACCGCGCTGACCGTCGGCGCCGAGTCGGCCGCCGACGTCCTGCGCGAGGCCGTCGCGCGCGGCTGCGACGCGGGCGTGCTGGTCGCCGGCCCCGAGTTCGACGGCGGCGACTCCTACGCGACGTCGCTGGCCCTGTCGGCCGCGATCAAGAAGCTCCACGCCGAGAAGCCGGTCTCGCTGGTCCTCTTCGGCAAGAACACCAGCGACGTCGGCGCCGGCGTCGTCGGCGTGCAGACCGCGGCCTGGCTCGACTGGCCGTGCGCGACCGGCGTCAAGAAGATCGACCCGGAGGGCGAGTCCGCGGCGACCGTCGCGCGCGGCATGGAGGACGGGACCGACGTCCTGTCCCTCGGCCTGCCCGCCTGCATCGCCACGGTCAAGGAGATCAACGAGCCGCGCCTGCCCTCGCTGAAGGGCAAGATGGCGGCCAAGAAGGCGACGTTCGCGAAATGGGGCGCCGCCGAGCTGGGCCTCCAGCCCGGCCAGGTCGGCGCCGCGGGAGCCGCGACGGCCGTCGCCAAGGCCGCGCCGCCGCCGGCCCGGCCGGCCGGCGTCGTCGTGGACGGCGCGAGCGCGGCCGAGAAGGCGAAGAAGCTCGTCGACATCCTGCTGGAAAGGAAGCTGATCTGATGGCCAACAACGGAATCCTCGTCGTCGCCGTCTCCTCGCGCGGGGTCCTCCCCCCCGCCGCCTACGAGCTGGTCACCGCGGGCCGCGCGCTCGCCGACGCGCTCAAGCAGCCCCTGTCGGCGGTCGTGCTGTCCGAGAAGGCCTCCGCGCTGGCGCCCGAGCTGGCCGCGCGCGGCGTTCCGACCGTCTACGCGGTCGAGAGCCCGGCGCTCGCCGGCTTCCTCGCCGACGTGCACGCGAAGGCGGCCGCCGCGGCCGCCGAGAAGACCGGCGCGGGCACGATCCTCGTCTCCGGCGGCGTCGCCGGCAAGGAGCTCGCCGCGCGCCTGGCCGTCGGGCTCAAGGCCGGGCTGGCGACGGACGTCTCCGAGATCCTCCCCGACGGCAAGGTCCTGCGCCCGATCTTCTCCGGCAACCTCGTCGCCGAGGTCGAGTTCAAGACCCCGGTCCGCGTGCTGGCCCTCGCGCCGATGTCGTTCGCGCGCGCCGAGAAGGGCGGGACGCCCGGCAAGATCGAGGCGCTCGCCTTCGCCGCGCCGGCCTCGCGCGCGAAGTTCGTCTCGTTCCAGCCCGAAACCTCCAACGAGATCGACATGGGCTCGGCCGAGCGCATCGTCTCCGGCGGCCGCGGCCTGGGCGGGCCCGACGGCTTCAAGCCCGTCTTCGAGCTCGCGCACGCCCTCGGCGCCGCGGTCGGCGCCAGCCGCGCGGCCGTCGACGCGGGCTGGATCCCGTACAAGCATCAGGTGGGCCTGACCGGGCGCAGCGTGCGGCCCAAGCTCTACCTGGCGGTCGGCATCTCCGGGCAGATCCAGCACCTGGCCGGCATGTCCTCGTCCGGGACGATCGTCGCGATCAACACGGACAAGGACTGCCCGATGATGCAGATGGCCAACGTCTCCGTCCAGGGCGACTACGCGGAGCTCGTCCCCGCGATCACCGCCGAGATCAAGACGCGCCGCGGCGCCTCCGCCGCGGCCTAAGCCCTCCGCCGTCCGGACGAACGAGGGGCCGGTCCCCGCGGGGACCGGCCCCTCGACTTCGTGCGGCTTGCTCGACGACCCGGGCCGGGCCCCTCGGGGCCGCGGCCTGCGCCTTTAGGCGGCGCGGACCAAGGAGCGGCGGGTCCTCCGCTCCTTCGGCCGCGTCGACCACGTGCAGCGTCCCCCCTCGCAGCGGATCTTCGCGAACGGAGTCCAGGAGGACTTCCGCCCCACGAACATCCACGGCATCAGATCCTTCGCGATCATGGACTCCCTCCGGAAACGGGCTCACGCCGACGTCCTAACACTATTTATCAGCTAATCTAATATTTGTCAATAGATATTTTCGCAAAAAAAATTCGGCGGCGCGGGAGGGGGGTCAGGCGGCCGGCGGCGGGGACGGCGGCTCGTCGGGGCGGGCGCGCTTGGCGGGGTCGCGTCCGTCGGGGAAGATCCAGCCGGGGACCCGCCACTCGAGGACGGCCGACAGCGTGATCGCGACCGCGATGCACAGCATCGCCGTCGAGATCGAGAACCAGTCCAGCATGAAGCCGGCGGCCAGCGCCCCCGCCGCGGAGAAGAACATGTCGATCATCCCGAACGCGCTCTCGACGCGGCCGAGCTTGTCGTTCGGGATCTCGTTGCGCACGACCGGGGCCATCACGATGCCGACCGGGCCGTGGAAGATCTGCATCGCGAACTGCACGAACAGGACGACGCCGAGGTTCACCCAGAACAGGTGCGGGGCCAGCAGGGTCGGCACCGCCCACATCAGCCAGAACAGCAGCGACGAGACCGCGGCCATCTTGTAGAAGCGGCCGTGGCCGAGCCTCGCGATCAGGCGGTCGCCCTTCTCCCCCTCCATGCGCGTGGCGGCCAGGAAGTGGCCGATCGACTCGGCGGCCAGCATCAGGCCGAAGATGCCGCCGGCGGTCGCCAGCAGGCCGCCGAGCACCGGCAGGTGGAACGCGGGCCCGACGCCGACGATCTCCTTGATGAAGTTCGGCAGGACGACCATCGGCATCGCGTCGGCGAGGAACGACTCGATCGAGCCGACCGAGATCAGCGTGAACAGGGTCTTGTTGCGCAGGATCGCCGAGAAGCCCTGCGTCGCCTCGTGCGCGTCGAGGGCGCGCGCGAGCTTCTCCTTCAGGCCGACGCGCTCGCCGGCGGCCTCGGCCGCCCGGCCTCCGGCGCGGACGCGCCGCGCCAGGCCGGCCAGGAAGCGGGCGAGGGAGACCGGCGCCAGGGCGATCCCCTTGGCGACCGCCCACAGGAACGAGCGCGTCCCCGCCAGGAACTCGAGGAAGCCCTTCATCCCGAGCTCCTTCGGGTCGCGCGGGTCGCGGACGGTCAGCCAGTAGATCGGGATCGAAGCCAGCAGGACCGCCGCGTAGACGCCGTAGGCGAGCGCGTAGCCGCCCATCCCGAAGTGCGCGACCAGGGCGCCGATGATCGCGCTGCCGAGCAAAGGCATCGCGATGCCGGCCAGCGCGTCCCACTTGCCGAAGACCGCCGCGGCCTCCTTGTTCAGCTTCTCGTCGTTGCCCAGCAGCGCGTAGCGCGCCGCGCCCTCGGCGACGATCATCGTGTTCTGGAAGAGCGGGTTCAGCGCGACGATCGCGACCAGCAGGCCGAAGGTCAGGTGGCCGGACAGGAACAGCAGGGGGATCGCGCCCATCAGGGCCGCGCGGACCAGCGCGGTGCCGATCGCGATCACGCGGTAGTCCGTCTTGTCGATCAAGAGGCCGACCGGCAGGAGGTTCGACAGCGACATCCCGCCCATGTGCACGTTGCGCACGAAGCCCATGACCGCGGCGCTCTTCTTCAGCGTGTTCATGACCAGGAACGGCTGGCTGATCATGTGCATCTCGATGCCGAAGACGGTCAGGATGTCGTGGCCCCAGAACAGGCCCCAGAGCGGGCGCGGGAGCTTCGTCTTCCCGTCCTTCGGCGCCGGGGGCTCGGCCGGGGGGGCGCCGGGAGCCGGGGCGGCCGCCGAGGCCTCGGACGGCGCCAGGGCCGGGGCGCCCGGGAGGCCGCTC
>JAGWRY010000429.1 GCA_028869495.1 Elusimicrobiota bacterium
CAGGCCGGCGGCGACGGCGGCGAGGACGGCGTTGACGCGGACGCCGCCGAGCAGGGACGGCGCGGCCAGCAGGAGCAGGGCGCCGGCCAGCGCGGCGGCGGAGGCGGCGGGACGCGGGCGCGTCTCGCCGCGCTCGATCGCGTCGAGCGCGTGCAGGGCGAGGAAGAGCAGGACGACCGCGACGAACAGCGAGAGCGTCCGGTAGCGGGCGAGCGCGAAGGCCCAGAACGCGTAGCGGAAGTACGGGAAGACGACGGGCAGGAGGACGACGGCCGCGAGCGCCGCGTAGATCCGGCGCCGTCGCGGCGAGAGCGCCGCGAAGGCCTGCGGGGCGAGCAGGACCGTCGTCAGGCCGCAGTAGAAGAGCGGGGCCTCCAGATAGTTGTACCAGCCGCGGTAGGCCCCGCCGGCGCCGAGCATGTCGCTCGAGAAGAGGCGCAGGACCGCGGCGGCGGCCTGTCCGGGGCCGATCAGGGCCAGGAGCGGCCGGGCCGACAGCCCCGCCGGGGCGAGGCCCGCGGAGACGCGCGGGCTGAGGAGCAAGGCGCGCAGCTCCGGCAGGACGGCGAAGCCCCCGAGCGCGGCGCCGAGCGCGGCGAGTCCGGCGAGGCGGAGCATGAAGGCGGCCCAGGCGCGCGGGCCGGCGCCGCGGACGTCGGCGAAGCGCGCCGTGCCGTAAGCGAGAAAGAAGAGAGC
Source organism: Elusimicrobiota bacterium (assembly GCA_028869495.1). Lineage (GTDB taxonomy): Bacteria > Elusimicrobiota > Elusimicrobia > UBA1565 > UBA9628 > GWA2-66-18. The sequence goes on from JAGWRY010000429.1 coordinate 697, forward strand.
GTAAGGCCACAGGTCGGCCGGCTGGAGCGCGGCGAGCCCGGCCGCGGCCGGGGGCAGGAAGGCCCAGGAGCCGTCCCGCAGGTAGCGCTCGAAGGCGTAGAGGAGCGCCGCGCACCAGACGGCCTCCGTCGAGAAGACCGCCCAGGCGCTCCCGACGACCGCGAAGCCGCTGAACGCGTAGAGGACCGCGCCGATCGCCGCGGTCGTCGGGGACAGGCGCAGGGAGCGCAGGTAGAGGCGGAACAGCGCGCCGGCGGCGAGCAGTTTGGCCGCCTCCATCCAGGCGAGCCCCGCGGCGAGCCGCGCGCGGCCGAACGGGAGCAGGATCAGCAGGAACGGGTCGTTCAGGCTGAACGGGCAGAGGTCCTGGCCGAGCCCCTGGCGGAAGGACCAGGCCGGCAGGCGCCCGCGCGCCAGCGCGCCGAAGAGCAGGCGCAGGTTCGGATAGTAGATGTTCAGGGAGTCGCCGCCGACGTCCTTGAACAAGTAGACCTCGCGCCCGAGCAGGAACGGGCGGAAGACGACGAAGGCGACCGCGGCGAGCAGGAGCAGGACGGCGGCGCCGCCGCGCTCCTCGAGGATCCGGTCCAGTCCGCCGTCTCGCGCGTCCGGGCGCCGCGGTCGGGAAGGCATCGCGCATTAGAGATAGCATATGAGGGAGTCCCGGCGCCCCCGGCGGCCCATTTACTATAATCACGGGAATGCTGCTGCCCCGCGTCCTCACGGCTCTCGTCGGCATCCCCCTGCTCCTGTACCTGGCGCACGTCGGCGGGCCGGCCTTCTCGCTCCTGGTCGTCGGGGTCTCGGCGCTGTGCTGCTACGAGTACGCGCTGGTCCTGCGCCTGGGCGGCCGCCCGGTCCAGGCGCCGACGGAGGTCCTGCTGGGCGCGGCGCTGGCCGCCTGCGCGGCCTTCGGCGGGCCGGTCGGGATCGTTCTGGCGGCCGGGACGGCGGCGGCGATCCTCGTCGAGATGTTCTCCGCCGCGCACTCGCTCGACCGCGCGGCGCTGACGCTCTTCGGCGCGGTCTTCGCGGGCTGGATGCCGGCGCACCTGGCCCTGATCCGGGAGATCCGCCCGCACGGCCAGGCCTATCTCTTCATGACCTTCGTCTCGGTCTGGTGCATGGACACCGCGGCCTACGCGGTCGGGCGCTCGCTCGGCCGCCAGAGCCTGTCGGCGCTGTCGCCGAAGAAGACCTGGGAGGGCGCGATCGGGGGCTTTCTCGCGGCGGTCGCCGTCTGCGAGATCTTCTCGCGCTTCGTCTTCAAGGGCGCCCTGCCCCCCCTGCGCGCGGCCGGCCTGGGCGCGCTGATCGGGACGACCGGCCAGCTCTCGGACCTGGCCGAGTCCCTGGTCAAGCGCGACGCGGGCGTCAAGGACTCGGGCGCGCTCCTGCCCGGCCACGGCGGCGTCCTCGACCGCTTCGACTCCTACATCCTGTGCGCCCCGGCGCTCTACTACGTGCTGAGCCTCAAATGAGACGCGTCGCGATCCTCGGCTCCACCGGCTCGATCGGCGTCAACGCGCTGAACGTGATCCGCGACATGCCCGACGACCTTCGGGTCGTCGGGCTCGCGGCGCACTCGAACGCCGCCCTCGTCGCCGCGCAGGCGCGCGAGTTCGGCGCCGCCGCCGTCGCGATGTTCGATCCGGCGGCGGCCGCGGCGCTCAAGGGACTCCTGAACGGGAAGACGCGGCACCTGGCCCCCGGCGTCGAGGGCCTCTGCGAATTGGCCGCGCGTCCGGACGTCGACGTCGTGCTGACGTCGCTGGTCGGCGGGGTCGGCTTCGCGCCGCTCCTGGCCGCGATCCGCGCGGGCAAGACGGTCGCGCTCGCCAACAAGGAGCCGATGGTGATGGCCGGCGCGCAGTTCATGCGCGAGGCCGAGCGCTGGGGCGCGCGCATCGTCCCGGTGGACTCCGAGCCGTCGGCGATCTTCCAGTGCGTGCAGGGCCTCAACCCCGACCCGAAGGCCGCGGCGCCGCTCAAGACGATCCGGCGCGTGATCCTGACCGCGTCCGGCGGGGCCTTCGGCAAATTTAAAGGTGATCTGGCGGACGTTACGCCAGATCAGGCGCTCAAGCACCCGACCTGGAAGATGGGAAAGAAGATCACGATCGACTGCGCGACGCTGATGAACAAGGGCTTCGAGACGATCGAGATCATGAACCTGTTCTCCCTCAAGCGCGAGCAGGTCGAGGTCGTCATCCACCCGCAGTCGATCTTCCACTCCGGCGTCGAGTTCTCGGACGGCTCGGTGCTGGCCCAGATGGGCCTGCCCGACATGAAGCTGCCGATCCAGTACGGGATGACCTTCCCGGCGCGGACGTCGCGCGTCGTCGAGCCGCTCGACCTGGTCAAGGTCGGCGCGCTCGAGTTCCGCGCGCCCGACTTCTCGCGCTTCCCGTGCCTGGCGCTCGCGCGCGAGGCGGCGGGGCAGGGCGGCGGGATGCCGGCGGTCCTCAGCGCCGCCGACGAGGTCGCCGTCGAGGCCTTCCTGGCCGGCCGCATCAAGTTTACGGACATCGCGCGCGTCGTCGAGAGGACGATGGCGGCCCACCGCGTCAGCGGCGGCCTGCCGAGCCTCCAGGAGGTCGTCGAGATCGACGCCTGGGCCCGCGCGAAGGCCGAGGAGAACGCCCGCCAATGATCCACTGGATCTTCACCGTCGGCGCGAACGTCGTCGCCCTGGGGCTCGTGATCTTCCTGCACGAGTCCGGCCATTTCTTCGCCTGCCGCCGCCTCGGCGTGCGCGTCGAGCGCTTCGCGTTCGGCTTCGGCCCGGAGCTGATCGGCGTGACCGGCCGCAGCGGCACGCGCTTCTCGATCTGCGCGTTCCCGTTCGGCGGCTTCGTCAAGCCCGCCGGCGAGGACCCGACGTCCGACGCCCCGGCCGCCCCCGACGAGTACTTCGGGCAGAGCTGGAACCGGCGCCTGCTGATCGTCTACGCGGGCCCGGCGATGAACTACGTGCTGGCATTCCTGCTCTACACGGGCCTGGTCTGGGCGAAGGGCCTGCCGGTCCCGGCGAAGCAGGCCGTGATCGGGAACCTGGCGATCGACTACCCGGCCGACAAGGCGGGCCTCAAGATCGGCGACGAGATCTCCGCCATCGACGGCCGCCCGCTGGCCGGCTGGGACGACATGGCCGCCTCGATCCACCGCTCGGCCGGCAAGACGGTCGACCTGACGGTCCGGCGCGCGGGCGCCGTCCTCGACGTCAAGGTGACGCCGCGCGACGACGCCGGGCGCGGCATGATCGGCATCATGCCGAAGGTGGACTACGTCGCGGTCGGCCCCGTCGCGGCGATGGGCGAGGCCGCGAAGATGTGCTGGACCCAGACCGAGAAGACGGTCACGACGATCGCCGAGAAGGTCTGGCACCGCCAGCGCCCGGACCTGGCCGGCCCCGTCGGCATCTTCCAGATGGTCTCGCGCGCCGCGCGCGCCGGCTGGGAGGACTTCCTGTTCCTGATCGGCTTCATCTCGGTCGCGATCGGCTTCTTCAACCTCCTGCCCTTGCCCCTTCTCGACGGCGGCCACGGCGCGTTCTATATTTGGGAGGGCCTGCGCGGCCGCCGCGCCTCCGCCGAGGCGATGGAGCGGGCCAACACCGTCGGCCTCGCCTTCCTGCTCTCGCTCCTGGCGTTCGCGACCTACAACGACGTCCTGCGCATCCGCGCCGAGCGCGCCCGCGCCGTCCAGACGACGAAGGCATCCGGCGCGGAGCCGGCCAGGCCGGCCGCGAAGTAGGGCGCACGGCGACGATCCCCGACCCGGAGCGAACGATATGAAACTCTCCAACTACCTCCTCCCCACTCTGCGCGAGGCGCCCAGCGACGCCGACAACGTCTCCGCCCAGCTGATGCAGCGGGCCGGGATGATCCGCAAGGTCGCGTCCGGCATCTACGAGTGGCTGCCGCTGGGCCTGCGGTCGCTGCGCAAGGTCGAGAAGATCGTGCGCGAGGAGATGGACGCGGCCGGCGGCCAGGAAGTCTGGCTGCCGGTGATCCAGCCCAAGGCGCTGTGGGAGGAGACCGGGCGCTGGGGCGTCTACGGCAAGGAGCTGCTGCGCCTGAAGGACCGCAAGGACGCCGAGTTCTGCTTCGCGCCGACGGCCGAGGAGGTCATCACCGACCTCGTGCGCCGCGAGATCCGCTCCTGGCGGCAGCTCCCGGCGATGTTCTACCAGTTCGGCCTCAAGTTCCGCGACGAGATCCGACCCCGCTTCGGCGTGATGCGCGCGCGCGAGTTCCTGATGAAGGACGCCTACTCGTTCCACGCCGGCGAGGAGGACGCGGCGTCCTACTACAAGACGATGGTCCAGGCCTACAAGAACGTCTTCACGCGCTGCGGGCTCAAGTTCAAGCCGGTCGAGGCCCAGTCCGGCGCGATCGGCGGCTCGTACTCGCACGAGTTCATGGTGCTGGCCGAGACCGGCGAGGAGACGATCGTCTCCTGCTCGCGGTGCGAGTACGCGGCCAACATCGAGCGCGCCGAGGTCAAGGACCAGTACGCGGCGCCGGACGCGGGGCGGTTCAAGCCCCTCACGGAGTTCGATACGGCCGACAAGACCTCCGTCGCCGACGTCGCGAAGCTCGTCGGCAGGCCGTTGACCGACTTTCTGAAGACCCAGCTTTATATGTTAGACGGCAAGACCCCGGTGATCGCGCTGATGCGCGGCGACCACGAGCTCCACGAGGCCAAGCTCGCCGCGGCCGTCGGATCGCCCGCCCTCTACCGCGCGACCGAGGCCCAGTACGAGGGCGTCATGGGCTGCCGGGTCGGCTACGGCGGCCCGCAGGGCCACGACGGCGTCCAGATCTACTGCGACTTCGCGGCGAAGGCGGTCTTGAACGGCGTCACCGGCGCCAACAAGGACCACCGGCACGTCGACGGCTTCAACATCGCGCGCGACCTGCCCGCCATCAAGGGCTTCTTCGACCTGCGCGCGGCGACGGCCGAGGACCCGTGCCCGCGCTGCGGCGAGAAGACGGAGTTCTACAAGGGCATCGAGGTCGGCCACACCTTCAAGCTCGGGACCAAGTACTCGAAGGCGATGAAGGCCGAGTACCTGGACAAGGCCCAGAAGCCGCAGACGATGGTGATGGGCTGCTACGGCATCGGCGTCTCCCGGGTCGTGGCCGCCGCGATCGAACAAGGCCACGACAAGGACGGCATCGTCTGGCCTCCCGAGATCGCGCCGTTCTCGTGCGCGGTCGTCGTCCTCGACGAGAAGGACGACGCGCGCGTGCGCCCGGCGGCCGACGCGCTGACGAAGGCCCTGCGCGGCGAGGGCTTCGACGTCCTCGAGGACGACCGCGACGGCAAGCCCGGCGTCAAGTTCAAGGACATCGACCTGATCGGCATCCCCTACCGCTTCGTCGTCAGCCGCAAGACGCTCGACGCGGGCGACGTCGAATTCAAGCGCCGCGGCGCCCCCACCGCCGAGCGCTGGAAGAACGCCGAGCTTCCCGAACGCCTGAAGGCCCTGCGCGGGGCCTGACCCTCCCGCGGGCCGCGGCGAACCCGGTTGACCGGGCCGCCGCGGCTTGTTATAATATTCGTACGAACCCCCCGCTCGGGGGACCGCTTTTTTTGAAAGTGGCTGCCGTTCCGAGCCACTTTTTTTATTGAGGAATCGATGACCGCGGAAGAGATCGAAGCGCTGGTGGCGCCGCTCCTCGAGCAGGAGGGCGCGGAGCTCGTCGACCTGCAGTGGCGCCGGGAAGGCCACCGCTGGGTCCTGCGCCTGTTCCTGGACAAGGCGGGCGGGATCACCCTGGACGACTGCGCGTATTTCTCGGACCGCGTCGGGGCGTTTCTGGACGAGAAGAACGCGATCAAGACCTCGTACGTCCTCGAGATCTCCTCGCCGGGCCTGGACCGGGTCATCAAGAAGGACGGGGATTTCGAGCGCTTCGCGGGCCAGCCCGTGAAGCTGCGCCTGCGGATCGCGGAGGCCGGCCAGCGCCGGTTCTCGGGGATCCTGAAGGGGCTGGAGGAGGGCCGCGTGACCGTGCAGGTCGGCGCGGAGCTCAAGCGTTTCGACCGCGCGAACGTCGACGAGCTGAGGCTCGACGACGCGGCCGCGGCCGATCTCGGGGGAGAGCGATAATGGCCAAGTCCGAGTTGATGACGGCGTTGGAGCAGATCGCACGGGAGAAGAACATCCCGGTCGAGGAGATTTTGACGATGATCGAGGGGGCGGTCGTGTCCTCGCTGCGCAAGCACGTGGGCAAGGACGCCGACATCCGCGCGACGATCGACCGCGACAGCGGCCAGTTCTCGGCGGTCGTCGTCAAGAAAGTCGTCGAGGCCGTGACGACGCCCGACCTCGAGATGACCGTCGACGAGGCCCGCCGCCACAAGAAGAGCGCGAAGGTCGGCGACGAGGTGGTCTACGAGGCCCCGGCCGCGGACTTCGCGCGCATCGCCGCGCAGACCGCCAAGCAGGTGCTGACCCAGCGCGTCAGAGAGGTCGAGCGCGACAAGCTCTACGAGGAGTACAAGCCGAAGGAGGGCGAGATCATCAACGGGTCCGTCCACCGCTTCCTCGACCGCAACATCATCGTCGACCTCGGCAAGACCGAGGCGATCCTGCCCCTGCGCGAGCAGATCCGCCGCGAGCGCTACGGGATCGGCGGGAACGTGCGCGCGGTGATCCTGCGCGTCGACAAGGCCCAGCGCGGTCCCGCGGTCGTCCTGTCGCGCGCGGCCGAGCTCTTCCTGCAGAGGCTGATGGAGCAGGAGATCCCTGAGATCGCCGACAAGACCGTCGAGGTCGTCCACATCGTGCGCGACCCCGGCTTCCGCGCGAAGGTGATCGTCAAGTCGAACGACCCGAAGGTGGACGCGATCGGCGCCTGCGTCGGCCTGCGCGGGTCGCGCATCCGCTCGATCATGAACGAGGTCGCCGGCGAGCGCATCGACCTGATCCCGCACGCCGAGCGCGCCGAGCAGGCGCTGGCCAACGCGCTGGCCCCGGCCAAGGTCGCCTCGGTGCGCATCGTCGACGCCGAGAACCGCGTCGCCGAGATCCTGGTCGCCGAGGAGCAGCTGGCCCTGGCGATCGGCAAGGACGGGCAGAACGTGCGGCTGGCCCAGAAGCTGACCGGCTGGACCCTCGAGGTCAAGTCCGAGGGCCAGAAGCGGGCCGAGACCTCCTCCGCGCGGTCCGCGGCGGCGGAGGGCCTGGCGACCCTCGAAGGCGTGGGCCCCAAGACCGTCGAGGCCCTGGTCAAGGCGGGCGTGACCGACGTCGCCCAGCTGGCCGCCCTCGCGCCGGAAGATCTGAAGGAGCGCGCCGGGATCGGCGAGAAGACCGCGGCCAAGATCGTCGCGGCGGCGAAGGCGGCCGTCGCGGCGGCTCCGACCCCGGAGGCCTCGCCCGAGGAAGCGGCCGGACCGGCCGAGCCGGGGGCGGCGTCCCAGGCCTGACGGCGAAAATGCTATCATGACGCCGTAGGACCTCGAGATTCCTAGGACAGCCATGGAAAAAAAGACGACGACGAAGAAGCCGGCGGCGAAGAAGGACGACGCGGAGGCCAAGACCAAGAAAGCCCCCGCGAAGAAGGCCGCGGGCAAGGCGAAAGCCTCCTCGAAGAAGAAGGCGGTCGAGGGCGTCGTCCAAGCCGAGGCCGAGGTCCGCGCGAAGCAGGAGGAGGGCTCGATCGCCCCCCCGTCGTCGAACCTGGTCTCCGCGTTCGCGATGTTCAAGAAGCGCAAGGTCGCGACGTCGGCCCCGAGCGTCACGCGCCTGGCCGCCGGCGCCTCGCTGCCCCGGCCGCCGGCCCCGAAGCCTCCCGCGGCGCCCGCCCCGGTC
>JAGWRY010000430.1 GCA_028869495.1 Elusimicrobiota bacterium
CCTCGCGCGCGAGGCGCGCGTGCGCGTGCTCGGGCGGCCCGAGGACCTCGAGAAGGGGGCGCTGGTCAGCTTCGTGCCCGCGCACCCCGACTTCTCCCCGGTCGACTTCAACCTCTACCTGAACCACGAGCTCCCGGGACGCTTCGTCGCGGTGCGCGTCGGCGAGCACTGCGCGCACCTCCTGCACCGCCGCCTCGGCGCGGGCGCGACCGTGCGCGCGTCGTTCGGGCCCTACAACACGGCGGAGGAGGCGGACCTGTTCGTCGACGCGGTCCGCTCCTACGCGCGGGAGGCCTGCGGTGGCTGACGCGCCCGCGCGCATCGAGGCGGAACTGCCGAAGCTCGAGCGGATCGACCGCGAGAGCTTCGACGAGCCGAAGTGCTTCGACATCCTGCTCAACTACAACTGCTCGGCCAAGTGTCTGTTCTGCTCCCAGGACTTCGAGTGGCGCAAGGAGCCCAACGACCTGCCGTTCGAGAAGGCCGTCGAGTTCATGTACATGGCCTACAAGAACGGCTACCGCCGCCTCGGCTTCACCGGCGGCGAGCCGACGATCCGCAAGGACCTGCCGAAGCTGATCGCGCTGGCCAAGAAGATCGGCTACGGCTACGTGCGCATCCAGACCAACGGCATCCGCATCGCCGATTACGAGTACGCGAAGACCCTGGCCGACGCGGGCCTCACCTTCGTCAAGTACTCCCTGCACGGCCACACCGCGGCCCTGCACGACGAGCTGGTCGCGGTCCCCGGCGCCTTCGAGAAGAACCTGAAGTCGATCGAGAACCTGAAGAAGCTGAAGGTCGGCATCGGCGTCAACATCGTCCTCAACGAGAAGAACTACCGCCACCTGCCCGACTTCTACCGCCTGTTCCTGCTGAAGCTGCAGCTGTCGAACTTCGTGATCATCGCGCCCCTCTACGAGGGGAACATGACCTTGAACGACAAGGAGGGCGCCAAGATCGCCGTCCGCCTGTCGGACGTGGCGCCCTACATCCGGAAGGCCTACGAGATCTTCACCGAGATCAACTACCCGAAGCCGCCGCTGCTGCTCCACTTCACGCCGTGCGTCCTGCCCGGCTACGAGCAGCAGATGCTCGGCTGGTCGGCGTTCAACACGATGGTCGTCAACCCGAAGGGGGAGAAGCGCGACCTGGACATGACCGCGCAGGCGCACACGCTGAAGACCGACGCGTGCCGGAAGTGCGTCTACAACGACCGCTGCATCGGCTGGGACGCGAGCTACGCGCGCGTGTTCGGCACCGACGAGATCCGGCCCCTCCTCGAGATCCCGGAGCGCTACGACGCCCCGTTCCGGAACCGCCCGAAGCACGAGGGGCGCGGCGGCGTGCTGACCGACAACGAGCAGTGCGTCGTCGAGGTCCTCAAGATCGAGAACGGCGTCGGCACCCGGCGCTTCCTCGAGGTCGCCGAGACCCTGCCGATCTGCAAGGACTGCAAGGACGAGAACGCGGTCATCAACGCCGCCGAGACGCTGATCAAGATGGGCGTCCTCGAGCGGCGCTTCGTCAAGGGCAAGTACCTGTGGCGCCTGAAGTCGGAGGCGCCCGTTTGAGCGCCCCTGGCTGGACGCCGCCCCCGTCGAAGACGCAGAAGCTGGTGCTGTTCACCGGCTTCTCGTGCAACAGCTACTGCCACTTCTGCATCGACCTCAACAAGCGCGACCTGCCCGACAAGTCGACGCGGCAGATCGTCGAGGAGATGGTCCGCGCGAAAGCCGCCGGCGTCGAGTACCTGGAGATGATCGGCGGCGAGACGACGATCCGCCGCGACTTCCTGCCGCTCGTGCGCACGGCCAAGCGCCTGGGGTTCCGCGACATCGTCGTCGTGACCAACGGGCGGATGCTCGCCTACCCGGAGTTCGCGCGCGACACCGTCGCTGCCGGCGTCACCGACGTCGTGTTCTCGATCCACGGCCACGACGCGGCCCTGCACGACGAGCTGACCAGCGCGCCCGGCTCCTTCGACGAGCTCCTCAAGGGCGTCGCGAACGTGCGCGCCGAGGGCCTCGAGCGCGTGTTCGGCAACTGCACCGTCGTGAAGCGCAACATGAAGGTCATGCCGAAGATCGCCGAGCTCTTCTTGAAGCTCAAGATCCACCACGTCGAGTTCATCTTCGTCGACCCGACCTACGGCGGCGCATACACGAACTTCCGCGGCCTCGTCCCGAGGATCTCCGAGGCGGCCCCGTACATGCGCGAGGCGCTCGACGTCGGGCGCCGCGGCGGCACGCGCGACTTCGTCGTGCGCTACGTGCCGCTGTGCCACTTTCCCGACGACCTCGACCAGGTCTCCGAGATCCGCGAGGTCGCGACGTTCCGCACCCGCCACTGGGCGCCGGACTTCCAGAACGACGACGTCGGCGCGTCGCGCGCCGTCGCCGGGCGCGCGAAGACCGAGCGCTGCGCGGGCTGCTCCCTCTACGACCGCTGCGAGGGCCTCTGGCGCGAGTACCTGACCCGCTACGGCGACGAGGAGCTCTCCCCGGTCCGCGCCCCGTCCCCGGCGGAGGCCTGACGTGCCCGACTTCCCGATCTGGCCGCAGTGCAACATCGGCTGCGTGTTCTGCTCGAACCCGGTCGACGGCTACCGCGAGACGACGGACAAGTACTCGTACGACGAGCTCCGGCGCAAGCTCCTCGACTACAAGCGCGGCCTGCGCACCTTCGTCAAGTTCGACGAGGTCCGCGACTACTTCAACCTGACCGGCGGCGAACCGACGCTGCACCCGGAGTTCCTGAAGGTCCTCGCGCTGATCCGGACCGAGTTCCCGTCGAACCTGATCCGCCTGCTGACCAACGGGCGGATGCTGGCCGACGAGGGCTTCGCGCGGCGGACCTGCGGGATCGCCGGGCTGCCGTTCGAGATCGCCGTCCCGATGTTCGGCGGGACGCCCGCCGCGCACGAGGCGACCTCGCGCTCGCCCGGCTCCTTCGAGCAGACGACGCGGGGCCTGCGCCACCTGCGGCGGCACCGCCGCGACGGGCAGAAGGTCGAGATCCGGATCATCATGACGCGCGTCCAGGAGAAGTTCCTGGACGGGCTGATCGACCACCTGCTCGCCGAGTTCTCCTGGGTGGACCGCGTCGTGTTCCTGTTCGAGGAGCTCGAGGGCTTCGCCGAGAAGTACCGCGACCGCCTCGTCTTCACGCAGAGCGAGGCGGCGCGCGCGATCGACCGCAATTTCGACAAGCTGGCCGGCTTCAAGGACGTGCGCCTCTACCACTTCGCGCTGTGCGCGGTGCCGACGCGCCTGTGGCCGCGGGTCTGGCGCACGCTCGCCGACTTCAAGGTGACCTGGCTCGACGGCTGCCGGACGAGCTGCCTCTACCGCGCGCAGTGCGTCGGCGTCCACCGCTCCTACCTGCGCCACGCGGGCGCCCCCGACATCGCGCCGATCGCGGCCCCGCGCCCGGTCGAACTGTCGGGCGACCCCTACCGGCCGATCCTCTCCGCCGATGCCGAGACGAGCGCGCGCCGCTGAGGTCCTCCTGCCCGCCGGCGGGGACCGCGAGGCCTTCCTCGACGCCTGCCTGCGCCTGACGCCGCGCGCCTGGGTGCGCGTCGACGAGCGGCGCGGCCGCCCGGTCGCGGTCCTGAGCCCGCGCGCGGGCGGCGGCGCG